>CALBJS010000095.1 GCA_937892995.1 uncultured Peptococcaceae bacterium
AGTCCTCCACCCTGGCCACTCTTGCCAAGGTTAAATAATTCGGGCGATTGATAATTATTACTAGAGCCGAGATGGATAAACCCTTCCATGACAAGCCAAAGCAAAAAAACTCCAAACATCCTCTGTTTTACAGTTCTTTTATTTTTACCCATCAAGCTGACCCCGATAGCTGCTAAAACGATAAAAATACCTACACTTCCATCACCCGCTAAAATCTTTATCATCTTTACCATGGTTACCGCAAGAGCATTTCCATTATTAGCATAGAGCAGCACAAAACCTAAGCATGCTACACCTATAACCAAAATGCCGATTATTTCATTTTTCAAGGTATTGCTAAGACCTTGTTTTTTTCTAGATACCCTCCGCTGGGTCTTTTTTCTTGCCACGTATAATCCTCCATTTTAAGGTTGTATTCTTAGCTGTCAAAAATAGATTTCCACAATTCTTAGCTGATTCCTTTAATTCAAACTAATAATTCCAAACCAAAAAGTTCTTAAGTACCCTTAAGAACAAAGTCATATCAATAATCTTTGTACTAATCGTTAATTCCTAAATAACAACACAACTATTTCAAAATCTGTGAGAATGGCCTAACGACTGTCAAGCATCTATTTCTATTCCCCTTATTCATATGTTAAATCATCCCTCCTGGTAAGACAAGCAAGGATTCTAATTTTTTAGGAAGAATCTATTCCAAGCATTTGCTATTTAGGTTGCCTCTATATCCACACACCAAAACCCCTTGGGAATTTTATAAAGTTTTTGGTGTTTTTTAAGGAATTCCAGTTTAATATTTTACCCTTATTTCATAGCCAAATGAGCATAATATCACGTTAGCAAAATAAGTCCTAAGTCCTATTAAAAGGTGACTTCAGGTTATTGTTATATTTGTCAAATTAGGGTAAGTTTTAAGGTACTAAGTAAAATTTAAGTTTATATAGTCATTTTATAAAAAAGGAGTGATTTTTATGTTGTATATTGCTCAAATAGTTCAAAAACTAAGGAACGATGAGAAGGGTCAGGCCTTAACTGAATATGGACTTATCATAGCCCTTATAGCTGTTGCACTAATATTAGGCCTTGGTGCTTTAAGCGGTAAACTCCAAGCTGTCTTCCAAAGTATTACAAATGCTATATAATAACTAAAAGTTATAACCGTTTATTTCCTCTCTGGCCCTGCTGTTTTCGGACAGTAGGGCCTTCTTAAACTAAGGAGGGTCCCTAATGCCTGTAGCTCTTTATTTTTTGATACCTGTACTCTGCTGTGCTTCCTGGTCGGACTGGAAAGAACGAAGAATTCCTAACTTTCTCCTCCTCCCGGCCTTTGCCCTAGCCATACTTCTGAACTTAGTAACCCGAGGATTAGATGGCTTACTCTTTTCTCTAGGCGGTACTCTCTTTGGCTTAATCTTACTTCTAATCCCTTTTTTACTGGGTGGAATAGGGGCTGGTGATGTCAAGCTTCTAATGGTAATCGGAAGTTTCGGGGGTGTAAAATTAGTCCTATCCAGCTTTTTAATAGGAGCTATCCTCGGCGGAATCGTAGCACTCAGTCTTCTTCTATATAGAAAAATTTCAGGCTTAAAGATTGAATTTTTTTCCTATGGAATTCCTTTAGTTCTAGGAACTCTGGGCTATATATTTCTTGAATACTTGAGGTGACGGAGATGTTTAAAAAATTCTGTAAATCTTCTTCCGGACAAGCTTTGCTTGAATTCGCCTTGGTTCTTCCTTTATTTGTTCTGTTAACTTTTGGAGTTATCGAGGTAAGTAAGATCGGCTACTCGTATGTTACTCTCAATAATGCCGTAAGAAGTGGGGCCAGAGTAGCCAGTGTTGGCGGGCTCGATGAAGAGATTACCAATACAATAGCCACTTCCTCTACCTATTTAGATCAAACTCTTTTAAACATTACTATAATTCCTGAAGAAATGGGAAGAAGATCAGGTTCGCAGGTTAAGGTTGTTGCTTCTTACCCAGTTTATCTAAGCACGCCTATCATTAGCCAAGTCCTTCCCAATCCTGTTACTGTCAACAGTTCTTTAGCTATGCGCATAGAATAGGTGAAAGAAAGTATGAAAAAAAAGAATGACCAGGGAAATTTTGCTTTTCTTTCGGCTTTAATCCTTACAGTTCTTCTCGGTTTTAGTGCCATCTGCACTGATATGGCCTTACTATATGCCGAAAAATGGAATCTCCAAAATGCAGTGGATGCTTCCGCACTAGCCGGGGCCCAGGAACTCCCTGATAACCCTGAAGCCGCTATTGCTATAGCTTATCAATATGGTCAAGATAACGGAATAACGATTGCTTATGCCGAAGTAAGCTCAAATAATAGAGAAATCCTCGTTTCTACAGAAAAAAGTGTATCGTTACATTTAGCTAAAATTCTTGGTATGGATTCGAAGATAGTCACGGCCTCAGCCAGAGCTGCTGTTCTTCCTGCTCACACTTTAGTAGGTGCAGTACCCTTATCTATTACTATGCAAGACTTTATTTATGGAAAGGAATACACCTTAAAATCAGCCCCTCCTGAAGGAGAAAGCGGTTGGTATGGAGCCTTAAGGATCGACGGTCAAGGATCTCCTAATTATGAAGCTGCCTTAGCTTATGGGTCTAAGTCTTCCCTCTCCATCGGTCAAACTATTGAGGTGGAACACGGTAATATGAGTGGACCTACTAATCAGGGCTTACAAACAAGATTAGCATCAGATACAAGGATACCTAAGAATACTTTCGAAAACCATTACAAAAATGCACCTCAAATAATATATATACCGGTAGTTGAGGTGATTACAAAAAACAATGAATCTATTCAGGCTGTTAAAATAATCGGCTTTGCTGCTTTCTTTGTTGAGGATGTCAATGGTAGCGGAAATGATTGCTTTATAACCGGAAAGTTTCTTAAAACTCTAGTTTCTTCAGGAAGAGAGCGAAGCCCCCTTTCCGATTTAATAAATTCTGAAGAAAGTATTTTAACTGGAGATAGCCCAGAATTCGGATTATTAACCGCAAAACTGTTAATGAATTGAGGTCTTAGTATGAAAAGAAAATTTTATGTATTTATGGCTGTCGTCTCGGGATTAGTATTCGGATTATCTGTTTATTATTACCTTCAGAGTGTTAAGATACCAGCCTTAACGGAGACAAAGCCTCTTGTAATTGCAGCCACAGATATTCCAGCTCGAAGCATTGTCCAAAAAGATCAACTACAAGTTAAGGATATCCCTGTTGACGGTTACCCCCAAGGAGGAGCATCCTTGATAGAAGATGTTGCCGGGAAAATCCTAATTGTTAATCTAACAAAAGGCGATGTCCTTTTGAGTCCCATGCTTGAATCCACTTCCAAAGCCGGTACTAAAAATGAGACCAATTCTAATAGCTTTTCTTTCACTGTACCTCAAGGAAAGAGAGCAGTCGCTGTCCCTGTGGGATTAGCTGGAGGAGTTAATCATATAGTAAAACCGGGGGATCGAGTGGATGTCCTTATAACAATGGACATCAGGGATGAAAAGGAAGGTTCTAAAACAATTACTTCTTTGGCCGCCCAGGATGTCTTAGTATTAAACACCGGTGATAATGCCGTAAATGATGGTGATAAGATACAAGCTTCCTCTTATATCTTAGCTTTAAGTGTTCCTCAGGCTATGTCCGTAACCTTGGGAAGCGAAAAAGGTTCTATTCGTTTAATTTTAAGGAATCCGGTTAATAAAGAAATATTCAATGAGAAAGCAGTTGACCCGTCAATCTACCTAAGCCCCGACTATTTCAACCATTATAAATAAACAGGTAAAGGAGGTGTTAGTATGCAAAAGATACGAATCTTGATTGTCGATGATATTAAAAATACAAGAGAGAGTATCCGTAGAATCCTAAATTTCAATTCAGAAATAGAAGTTATCGGGGAAGCCGGTTCAGGATCAGAGGCCATTCGGCTTATCGAAACACTTAAACCCGATATTGCCTTAATGGATATTAGTATGCCGGAAATGGACGGAATTAGGGCCACAGAGTTACTCTCCTTTCGGGCACCTGCAACATCTATAATTATGATGTCTTTTCAAAGCGAAACAGAATACATGAAAAAAGCAATGATGGCCGGTGCTAAAGAATATATTATCAAACCCTTTACAAGTAACGATATAATCAGTACTATTCTTAAGGTCTACCAGAAGGATGCTCGCAAGAAGGAAATATTCCAAGTTCCTTCGGCCCTTTCTAAAAATAATAATTCTTCTGCTAAAACAATAAGCGTTTTTAGTACTAAAGGAGGTGTTGGTAAAACAACAATAGCCGTAAATCTTGCTGCGGAATTAGCTAACTCCAAGCTAGCCAAAGTTCTTCTCATTGATCTCAATCTTCAATTTGGAGATATTGCATCTTTTTTAAATTTAACACCCCGAAGGACACTTTCTGATTTGGCTCAAGTCAATTCCTTAAAATATGATGAAATAAGATTCCATATGCTTACCCATCCCTCTGGAGTAGAAGTGCTGGCCGCCTCTACCCGGCCTGAATACGCAGAATTAATCACTTCTGAACATATCCAAAAAACTCTCCAGGAAGTAAAACCCAACTTTGATTACATAATCTGTGATAATGTCAGTCGCTTCGATGAAATAAGTTTAACTGGATTGGAAATGGCGGATGAAATCTGGCTCATCTTAACTATGGATATCCCAGCTATTAAAAACACTAAGCTCAGTCTTGAAATTTTACAAAGTCTTAATTACCTCCCTAAGGTAAAAGTACTTTTAAATAAATATGATAAAAAGTTAGGTTTAAACCTAAAGGATATTGAAAATAGCCTAAACATCAAAATTAGTAATACTATCTCTAATGATGAACAACAATTTGTAAAAGCCTTAAATAAAGGAACCCCATTTGTTAACGCCTTTCCCCGTTCTAGTGCTTCTGAAGAAATAAAAAAAATCGTGGAAAAACTCGTAGAAAAACCCGAAGAAAAAATAGAAGACCTAAATGAGAAAACAAAATTCAATAGTTTCCAAAGACTTTTTAGTTTTGGCAGGTGAATATAAATGTCCCTTCTCAAACGATTAGAAAAGGAAAAAGAGAAAGTCAGAAACGATAAACCCTTAACCCAAAGCACGACTGTCATCAATATGCCCCAGATATTTGACCCTTGGAGAGAACTTAAAGGTACAATTCATCATGAAACAATTAAGACTATTAAAACGGATATACTTGACCCAGAGGAAGTGAGAAAGCTTACAGAAAAAGTAATGGAAGATTATATAGAGTCAAACTCCATCACTCTTCCACGTCTTGAGAAACAACGGATTATCCTAGAGGTTATAGACGAAATCCTAGGTTTTGGGCCGATTACACCCTTATTAAATGACGATAATATCTCGGAGATCATGGTAAATGGGCCTAATCAAGTATATATTGAACGTCAGGGAAAATTGGAAATAACTAATGTTACTTTCTATGATGATGCCCATGTCCTTCATATAATAGAAAAGATCGTAGCACCGATTGGGAGAAGAATAGATGAAAGTCAACCTATGGTTGATGCCAGACTCCCTGATGGCTCACGTGTTAATGCCATAATACCCCCTCTTTCTCTTAAAGGACCAATTATTACTATTCGCAAATTCTCTAAAGACCCCTACACAGCGGAGGATCTAATTTCTTTTGGGACCCTGACCTGGGAAATGTCCCAACTGCTTCAAGCTTGTGTCCAAGGAAGATTAAATATTGTTGTCTCAGGTGGAACTGGTTCAGGTAAAACAACTACCCTCAATGTCTTATCTTCTTTTATCCCGGAACATGAACGGATTATCACGATCGAAGATGCAGCCGAACTCCAACTCTTCCAAAGCCATGTGGTAACCCTAGAAACCAGACCACCGAATATCGAAGGAAAAGGTGCTATTAATATCCGCGACTTGGTAAGAAATGCTCTTCGCATGAGACCCGAACGGATAATCGTAGGAGAAGTCCGAGGTGGTGAAGCCTTGGATATGCTCCAAGCTATGAATACCGGACATAATGGTTCCCTCACTACCGGACATGCTAATACTCCCCGCGATATGCTTTCTCGTCTAGAGACCATGGTGCTAATGGCTGGGATGGATCTGCCTATGAGGGCTATCCGCGAACAAATATCTAGTGCCATCGATATCATCGTCCAACAAAGCAGGCTTCGTGATGGAAGCCGTAAAGTTACCCATATCACGGAAGTCCTTGGGATGGAAGGGGATATTATTGTCGCCCAAGATATTTTTAAATTTGAACAAACCGGTGTGGATTCTAACGGCCATGTTCTAGGCGGAATAAAGCCTACTGGAATAAGACCCCGTTTTCTCGACCGTCTAACTGCAGCAGGCCAGGTTTTGCCTGATAGTCTTTTTATAGGCTAAAAATCACTTGACATATGTCCTAGTTCAGTTGATGAGGAGGTGCTTTATGACAGCAATTGCAATTTTAGCAAGTAGTGCAGGGTTTTTAGTTGTCTTATTTTTGTTCTTAGCTACCAATTCACCTGAAGAAAATATTGAAAGCAAAATTAAACGTTTAACTGCCGAAAAAGACTCTACGCTCCCTAAGGAAAAACCTTCTTGGAAAAATTACGTTACTCTTCTGGCTAGATTTACTCCCAAAAAATGGGCAAAACAACTTGATTTAGCATTACTCCATAGTGGAATACCCCTAAACGGAGGAGAATTTATCGTTATGCAATGCTTTCTACTGATTTTTCTTTCATTACTAGCCTTAATGTTAGCACCTTTAAATAAATTAATAGTAATCCTACCTATACTTGGAATTATCTTTCCTCGCCTGTATCTTAGCCATTGTCTTAATGTAAAAACACGGAGATTTAATAATCAGCTTGCTGATGTATTATTAATTCTTGCTAATTCCCTTAAAGCTGGTTTTAGCCTACTTCAATCTATGGAAATGGCCAGTCAAGAAATGCCCGATCCAATTTCATCAGAAATAAAAATTACTTTAAGAGAAATGACTTATGGTGAATCAACAGAGAACGCTTTATTGAATTTTTCCCAAAGAATCAAAAGCAAAGATTTAGAATTGATGGTCACTGCTATCCTTATTCAACGCCAGATTGGAGGAAACTTAGCAGAAATATTACTTAGTATCCACGGTACAATTCAAGACAGGCTTAGAATTCAGGCCGAGGTAAAAAGTCTGACTGCTCAAGGTAGACTCTCCGGGTATATTATCGCTTTTATCCCTTTTGGTATGGCTATGATAATAGGCATTATCCAACCCGATTACTTAGGAAAACTTATCCACAGTTCAGTCGGTATGTTCCTAATTGTAGCCGGTATCATCTCTCAAATAATCGGTTTTTTAGCGATTAACAAAATCGTCAATATCAAAATATAGGAGAGTAAAATCATGGAATCCATAATTGCTTTTAGCTCTTCCTGTTTCTTAGGTTTTATTTTAATGGCCTTATTCTCCAAAAAAGTTAATCTAGCTTCGCCCCAAAACAGAGTGCTACGTTCTCTTGGCAGGTTAAATTCAACCCAGGAAAACGAGAAAAATCAAATATATACAAGAAAAGAGCGTCTTCAAATTATCATCCACCAAAGTCTTAATTACTTTTCAAGACTGAAACAAAATAACAAACAAAACACTAAAGATCTTACTTTAGCCTCAGCAGGCTTAAAAAATTGGTCTTATGCCGAATGGCGAATTCTTAATTATGTATGTGCACTACTTTGTGGATTGTCAGTTCTAGTAACCTGTCTATTCTTAACTCCTACCACTATTCTAACTTTTCAGCTGACTATAATAGCTTTTCTCATCGGCCTCTTATTCCCCAATTACTGGTTAAAAAAGCAAATAAAGCAACGTAAAGAAGAGATCATCAGGAGTCTTCCCGATGTCTTAGATCTGATTATGGTAAGCGTTGAGGCAGGTCTTGGCTTCGACGCCGCCCTGCTTAAAGTAGTAGAAAAACAAAATAATGTTTTAGCTCAGGAATTTAATCTGGTTCTGCAAGAAGTAAGAATGGGAAGACCAAGACGCGAAGCACTTAAGGATATGGCTAAAAAAAATAACGTGGATGATTTAAGTAATGTTATAGCTTCTCTGGTTCAAGCAGACCAACTTGGGATTTCAATGGGAAATGTGCTTAGAAATCAATCCAAGCAGATAAGGCAAAACAGAAGGCAACGTGCTCATGAACAGGCCCAGAAAGCTCCTGTGAAAATAATGATACCACTTGTTTTCTTTATCTTTCCCAGTATCTTCATTGTAATTCTCGGCCCTGCCGTCATTCAGATAATTGAAGTTTTCTGGTAAATAATAATGGATGACAAACATTCTCTCTAAATACCGATGATAAAAATATGCTGTTAGGGGGTATTTTTCGTTGAAAGAATTGAGTGTTTTTAACAAAAGAAATCAGCTTTTCTTAGGAAGAGTAATGGTTGCTGATAGATTCCTAAAACGATTGAAAGGGCTTCTGGGCAGTTCTAATTTATCTTCCTTCAAAGGAATACTATTAAAACCATGCAAACAAGTTCATACCATCGGCATGAGTTACACTATTTCAATTTGGTATATTAACCGGGAACTAAAAGTAATTAAAATTATTGATGAGCTTCCACCCAACAACATTTCCCCTTATATTCAGGAATCACATTTAATTATTGAGTTTCCCAGTACTTGGGCTAAAATAACCGGAAGCCGGGAAGGTGATATGCTAGAAGTTTATATTTAAAAAGCTAATAAAAAATATAGAAAAAAGTATTTCCACTTTTCTTAATAAACCAAGCTTCGAAATTTATATTATGGCCATATATTGGAAATATATGAAAACTAATCCTTGAAGATTGGAGGCGAATTTTAATGTATGGATATATTCCATCGTATGGAGCAGGACTAAGAAAGTATTATATTTGTACTGTTCCTTATCCAGTTTATTGCCCTGTATGCTGCCCAGTATATTATCCTGAAAAACAACCTATACCAGAAAAACGCGTTCCTTTTAAAGGTGGCAGGGGATAAATTCAATCGTGTGTATTAAGCAAAGAGACTACCTTTATTCAAGATAGTCTCTTCTTTTACCTGGCAACGACCTATCCTCCCCTTACGAGTACTTTCAGCCCTGGAGGTCTTAACTTCCGTGTTCGAGATGGGAACGGGTGGTACCCCTCCGGTATAGTCACCAGATCTTA
>CALBJS010000096.1 GCA_937892995.1 uncultured Peptococcaceae bacterium
ATAAAGCTTAATTCAATGCCGATCTGCTCACTGGACTCACGTATGTCTTTAGAAACTGCAAAATCGGCTTTGGCATAAATAGTATTTAGGCTGCCCATGACATCCGTAGGCGGTAATTTCAGATATAAAGACTCATAAGGCGGACGGGGCCCATCTTCTGTCAGTCCTCTGAGCAACTGAGTGCGGTCAATGGCTAATTCCTGCAAAACTGAAGCTAAAGTCTTGACACGACAGCCCGAAATGTACTGCTGAATAAGTTTGACACCCTTTAGATTCCCATCATCTGCTACCTTTCCAAATTCCAAACCCATTATCTTATTCACAAATTTTTCGTCAGGTAAAGCTAGAAAGAAATAGGAAAATAGGTTATAGCTTGCCAGTCGCTCGATTATACTATCTAGCTGCTGGTTTTCCATACGAAGTACCTCCACATTAATTAACACCAATTTGATTTATATCTTGGATTATATTAATTACCCCTACTTGCTTGTTCGTAACGCGAGGCAACAGCAAGTTTATTAACAATACACCAAGTGCAAAGACACCAATACCAACTAACCACTCAAAGCCGGATGGAACATAGGTGGGAGCCATCAGATACCCTTCGTTCCCGGCACCTAATTCCGGAACAACGAGGCTCTCGCCTATATTTAGGAAAGGATAAATATTACCTTTGACCACAAATAAATATTTAGTTATTACTACGCCAAGCAAACTTAGTACTCCGGCAATAAGAGGCGATTTGTTCATTGCCAGTAAAATAGAGGGAATAATCACACCCAGAATAACTTGGCACCAGAAAATTGGAGCAAACCCACCACGCAGCAAGGCTTTGGTCGGTAGAGCTTCGATACCGGAGCTATAAAGTGCCTGCCCCACTTCCCCGATAATCAATGCCAAGTTAATCAGCAAGAAAGCTAAGACAAGTTTCGAAGTAATATTCGCCACATTCTTGGCTATTCCCTGTAAGATAAACAGGACACAAAGACCGGCTAAAGCTGCTTGGGCAATAAAGACACCGATTTCTAGAGAGGAAGACCAACCGACTTTTCCGGGTAAAGTTGTAAACAACCAAGCTGTCCCTAAAGGCAATAAAATGGTAACGATGGGTAATACTATCCTGGAAAGACGGGTTAAACCTTCTTTATTCCCGCTTAAACCTAATATGAGCAATATGCCAAAAACTACAGTCAACCCCAGGAACCAAACATCTAGAATCATCGGTGCACTGGTATTAGGAGCAAACAATAACCGCCAAACTGTAAGCGGTGAACCGAGGTCAGGTAAAATGGCGATGCCGGCACAAACACCGCTAACAGTCCCGATAACGGCCATTTTTAGACGGGGTAGATTGTTGCTCCCCAAAGCAGCTATGAACAATGTGCCCGCACAAAGGGCTTCAAAAAACAAAAACAAAGCAATATACAGACCCCAAGGGGCATACTCTGATAAATTAGTCGTACCAGGATTACCTGCCAGCTCTCTGGACCAGGCAAAAATGCCTACGGCCAACAGCACCAAACAGACAATATTGATAATGGAAGATTTGCTACCGGATTTTTTTGTGTTCATTTTCTCATCCCTCCCTTAAATACTTCCGATATAATAAACAGAGGGCTTAGTACCCAAGTGGGCGTACAGTGGTTTAGCACCATTATTGCGGATGGCAATGGAAACTTCACTGTTGGGTTCGTCCAAATCGCCAAAAATACGGCATTGGGTAGGACAAGTTTGAACACAGGCAGGTTTTTTGCCATCATTCAAACGATCTTTGCATAATATGCATTTTCCCGCTTTACCAATAGGATGGTTTTTATTTTTGACTTTTTCAAAAGGTGTCATTTCCATACCTTCATAATAAGGATTTTTCCGTTGGTCCGTAAAATTATAATGCCTGGCATTATAAGGACAGGCATTCAGGCAAACCCTGCAGCCAATACATTTATCGTAATCAACCAAGACAAGGCCTTCCTCCGTATGATAACTGGCACCAGTCGGACAAGCCTTAACACAAGGAGCATTAGTGCAATGCATACAAGCACTAGGCATTGTTCTTTTCTTTACACGAGGGTATTTGCCAATTTCTTTAGTATAAACATTACACCAATAAACACCTGTAAGCGTGCCGTTTTCCACTTTACAAGCCATGACACAAGCGGCACAGCCAATACATTTACTCAAATCGATTAACATGCCATATCTCATGATCTACTCTCCTCCTACGCTTTATATACTTTGACCCGGGCCGTGGTTTCCAATCCACCGTGAATGGGATTACAGTAACCTAAGCTGCCGTTCAGCAAGGCATTAAAGCAGGTTTGTCTGGAAGTTTTTTCCCCAAGGGATTTTACATAGCGGCCAAGAGCACCGGGAATAGCAATAGCACGAGGATGCATGGTTTCCGTAATATGCACTTTACCTTGAGTTTTCCCAAATTGAGATTCCGCAACGATTATATCTCCCTCTTTAAAAGCATGAGCTTCAGCCACAATTGGATTGACGCAGATACTGTTATAGAATGGATTATACCTATTGTTCCAGTCTAAAACCCACGGATTCTGATCTAAAGAACCTAAGCGGAAGAAAGACATATGCAGCCGGATAGTAATGGCATACAAATCATACTCTTCCGGAGCATTGTGAAGGTTTGTTTCTATATACTCGGGAACAGGCAGATAGTGTTTAGCTAAATCATCCCAGGACATGCCAAAATATTCTTCTCCATCAAGACCTGTTTCTTTGATTTTAGGTAAAAGAAAATCCCCGCTCCGTTTTTGAGTCTGGAGATAGAGTTGATGTCTTACCGTATTATTGTAATAAGAACTATAACTTTCTTTATCCGAGAGATTATAAGTTCTAATATGACCATGCTTTTTCATATAATCCAAACCATATTCTTCTCCGTAAATTGTTTTTAAAGTGCGATCCCACATTTCCTCATAGGTATAACGCTTATTAAGATCAAGCTTATATTTATCTGCCAAAGGAATACTACTAAAAGGTCGTGGTCCGCACATAGCCGCTTTATTAATGCTTTCATTTAATTTGGAGATTAAACCCATCCGATCCAAAATCTCAATAATTGTTTCATTAGCTTCTCTGGTATTATGAATAGCAGGAACCGCATTGCGATATAACCTAGCCACATGTTTCCCAGGAAAGCCGGGTTCACCGGTAGTTAAACTGCACTCATTACCCATGTAATCCATAAATGTACCGTTTTCCAGCATACAGTTTTCTGCCAAGATTACATCTGATAATTGGGCAATTTCATCATAATGATAAGAAAAAGATACTACAAAGGGAACACTGCAAACAGCTTTTTCCCCTTGTTTAGGGGAACCGTTTACTAAGATCGGATTCCCTCCGGCCACCATCAATACCTTAGGCTTGATTTCCATATTCCATTTTTCGGGCTCTATCATTACCTGACAAGCCACCGTATTGGAACTATGGCGATGGGGCATAAATTCCAAAAGATCAAAGTGTTCCGGAGGGTAGGTAAAGGACGTACAAGGAGTAGCTTCACCTGACGGCGTAACTACTCCATCCGGATCAGTTATTAAATTGTCTCCCAGTTTAGTTCCATGAAGGCCTCCCGGAACATAGATATTACCAATTAAAACATTAAGCAGCTTAGATGACACGTCTGCAATATCTCCATCCAGGTGGTTAGTAACGCCACGGCTAGTAATAGCTGCTGCCGGACGATAAGGGAAGGTATGCCCGTCTACTACAATTGTATTACCGATTTGGGCACTTGCTACAAAATCAGAGGCAATTTGACGGATAGCAGCAGCAGGTACAGTACATTTCTCTGAAGCCCATTCCGGAGTGTAGTCTTTCAGAGACTCTTTGAACAGCATAAAGGCGGGTTTTACCTTCTCCTCCTTTAACTGGTACTCGCCTTGCATAGCAGGATTAATTAAGGTCGGATCATCAAAATCCTTAGCCTTGTGCTCTGCCAAATCCCAGATCTGTGGTTTGTTACTTGCTCCACGAGCATAGTCGCCGTCACTACCAATCAAATAAGGTGCATTAGTTCTGTCCCTTACAAAGTCTTTATCATACTTATCTAACTCATATAAAATGACATGGAGCAAAGCCAGGATAAAGGGCAGATCCGAACCCGGTAAAATGGGCACCCATTCACCCAGGCTGGCTTCAGTAGAACAATGAGGATCCACACAGACTAAACGCATGCCGTTTTCCAGAGCATAAATTAAGCCCCGGCTTTCACCTTGGGCATAAGAACCATTAACACCGCCGCCCCGACCGATAGCCAGTAAATACTTGCAAAATCTATAATCTGCAGTTGCCGTCGGAGTATTAGCTAAAATCATATTGACTCCATAGTGAATACAACAGAATTGACCTTTCGTCGAGCTGTCATTGGGCGAACCAACGATTCTAGGTAATCTATTACCTCTGCCTAATCCGTACATCGTAAACTCCGACATGGCAAAGCCTGGAAAATAGATAAATTCCCGTGGATCATTATCATAGACCTCTCTCATTTTGGTAGCAACAGTATCCAGAGCTTCATCCCAAGAAATTTCGACCCAGCCGGGATCGACAACTAATCCTTTTTCCGGATTAGTTCTTTTCATGGGAGCTTTAACCCGGTATGGGTTATACCTATTCATAATTGTAGATTTCCCTCTGGCACACAAAGTACCTTGGTTGGTGACATAGTCCGGGTCACCCTCAACATTAACGACAACGCCATTCTCGACAGTAACAATGTTGCAGCAACCGCTATGCTTGCACATCAAGCAAAAGCCTTTGAGTTCTTTCTTTTCCGTTACCCCCGCTTCCTGGGCACTGGCAAAGGTGTTAACACCCGGGAAGTTCAAGGCCATCCCCAAAGCTCCGGCTGCACTGACAGCACCCATACCTTTCAGAAAATTTCTTCTCGTTATTTGCATCTGATGTTTATCCTCCCTTCATTGCAAAAAGCTTTTATTTTTGTTCCTTCCCTTACTTACCTTTTGTTTGGAATTAACATAGGTCGGATCGGATTCTATACTCCTCTTCTCCTTTTTTTCCATTTTGCCAACCCTTAGTCTTAAATACCTACGACAAGAAGGAAGGAAACAATAATCTTAAAAAGGATACAACAAATTAGAGGGATGACTTGAACTTCATCTCTTTGGTTTTTTTGCTTTTTTCTTAAATTATCGAAAAATAATTGCTTACTACCTTTCTACCTTAAAGTTGTACTCCGGATGCCTGCCCCTAAGGCATCCAAACATAATTCATAGTTTTTCTTAAATATTTCATACTGAAATTGACCTTCTTTTAAGAGCAATCGATCTGTTACTTGTCTATAAATACCAACAATCACAATCGCCGCACTTTTACAGTCAACCTCCTCATTAATATGACTTCTTTTCTGTTCTTCTTTCAGAAGATACCAGTATACCCCTTCCAAATAGATCATATTTTCCAGTTCATAGCTATTGGCCAACCGAGATCCCCATTTTTCTTTTTGGTGAACTCTAAAATATTCACTTTGGGATATGGTTGCAATATCTTTAAGCATGACGGTTACTATTTTTTCTTTGATATTCATTTTTTTAGGCAAGCTTTTGGCAAACTTTCCGACCATTTTTACATGGTCTTTACTGAATTTAAATAAAATATCTTCTTTAGCCGGATAATACTTATACAAGGTTCTAGTAGATATTCTTGCTATGGCGGCAATCTCCACAAGCGTTGTCTTCTCATAACCCTTTTCTTTAAAAAGAGCCATCCCTACTTCGTAGATTCTCTTTTTCAGTTCCTGTTTCTTCTGTTCTCTTTTCCCACTAGTGCTAATAATTACTCATTCTCCTTTTTTGGTAATAAGGTAAGTTAAACTTACTTTTACTCAAATCCTATCATCCCCAATTTATGGCGTCAATGGAGTATTTTGTCTATTAATAGTAAGTTTTAACTTACCTGATAAATTCTGTTGTTTGTAGACCAATCTTATACTTGTATAATCAGATTTAAATGTAATAAACTAGAAGTGAGGTGGGCAAAATGAAAAAAATGATTGCTCCGATTTTAGTCACTATTATTGTCCTAGTATTTTTAGTATTTTATCTTTCTTTCATGGTCATGACAGCTAATGAAGTTCAAAGTCTAGGTTTAAGATCTTTCTTAATTCTCATAATTCTCATACTTATCTCTGGTATAGGTGCGATGGTTTATATTCTTACCCAACGTTTAAAAGAAATAAGGGAGGAAGACAAAGATGATCTTAGTAAATATTAATTACATTCCCGGAAAGGAACTGGAAGTATTGGGGATGGCCAAAGGAGGTAGTATCAGAGCCAAACATCTCGGTAAAGATATTACCAGTCTCTTGAAAAATATGGTTGGCGGTGAGCTTACCTCTTATACCGAGATGATGAATGAATCTCGTGCTCTGGCTACAAAACGCATGGTCGAAGAAGCCGAAAAATTAGAAGCCGATGCCGTTATCAATATAAGATATACTTCGGCTACAGTTATGCAAGGAGCAGCTGAAGTACTAGCTTATGGCACGGCTGTAAGATTCAAGTAAAAAAATTATCAATTCTTAAAAATCCCTTAAAAAAATCACCCCGTATTACTGTTAATTTATCAGTAAAAGGGGTGTTTTTTTATCCTGTTCCACTATTAATATTTTTTGCTACCTTATACTTAAAACAATTTGCCCTACTTCAGGCAACACAACCCAATACAACCGGCACCCGTATGAGTTCCTATGACCGAACCTATCTCAAATTCTATAATTTCCTTAG
>CALBJS010000097.1 GCA_937892995.1 uncultured Peptococcaceae bacterium
GACCCCAAAAGATTTATGTTGCCGACCTGGAGAAATTAAAGGACTATACCACTGATGGTTATACTTATGTCCTAGCCAATCTTATAAGAAAATATAAGCCGGAAACTGTTCTGCTCGGACATACCGCTTTAGGGAAAGATTTGGCTCCGCGCCTGGCCCAGCGGGTGAATAGCGGTCTGGTTTCGGATTGCACGGCTCTTTCTGTAACCGAAAATGAATTAATTTTTACACATCCTATATATGCAGGAAAAGCTTTGACTCATTCGATCATTGAAACCAGGCCGGCCCTTGCCACAATCCGTCCCAATGTTTTAAAAGCTGAGGAAAAAGAAGGGCTTCAGCCGGAAATTATTCAATATAAGCCTGACATTGGACCTCAGGTTATTCGAACCACAATTAAGGAATTTGTCCAGCGGGTTTCCCAGAGAAGGGGAATAACCGAAGCAGATATTATAGTGTCCGGGGGACGAGGAATGAAAGACCCTAAAAATTTCTTTATCCTCGAAGAGTTGGCTGATACCTTGGGGGCGGCTATAGGAGCATCCAGAGCGGTCGTAGATGCCGGGTGGAGGGATTATTCCGAACAGGTGGGCCAGACGGGCAAGATTGTTTCCCCTACCCTTTATTTCGCCTGTGGCATTTCAGGAGCAATTCAGCATCTGGCGGGGATGTCTTCATCCAAGATAATTGTAGCGATTAACAAGGACCCGGAAGCTAATATTTTTCAAGTAGCTGATTATGGAATTGTCGGCGATTTATTTGAAATTGTGCCGGCCCTGACCGGAGAATTCAAAAAACTTTTAAAAAGTCAAGGCTAGGAGGCCTGAACATGGTACCAACCAGAGAACTGTATTGGAATATTAGCTGCCACGGGTTGATGTATCCTTTATTGCTCATAGCTTTGACAGTATTTTTTTATGGGTTTTACCGGAGATATCGTTTTTGGAGAATTGGCCAAGCGGATACGAGGCCAAAGCTGGTTTTAGAAAGATTAAAAGCAGTGCTGATTTACGTGTTGGCCCATAAAAAAATACTTAAAGACAGCTATGCAGGGATTATGCACTTGGCTGTTTTCTGGGGTTTTTTGATTTTGTTTATAGGAACCACAGTGGTGGCAGCTCAGGAACATCTTAAATTGCCTTTGCTTTTTGGCAATTTCTATTTAGGTTTCTCATTAATTCTTGATATTTTTGGGCTCATAGCTCTTTGCGGCATTCTAATGGCAGCTTGCCGCAGGTATATTCTTAAACCGGAACGTTTAGACAATAGAAGCGATGATTTAATAAGTTTATTAATAATCTTTCTTATATTAGCATCCGGTTTCTTTTTAGAAGGATTAAGAATAGCCGGAACCGGTGATCCTTGGGCAGATTGGTCCCCGGTGGGTAATTTTTTTTCCCTGTTTGCTGCCAATTTATCCTTGAAAAATATAATTTTCTTGTATCAAATATTCTGGTGGGGACACTTATTACTAGCTTTGGGTTTCATTGCTTATTTACCCTACGGCAAATTATTGCATATCATTACTTCTCCTCTAAATATTTACTTTAGGACTCTGGAAAAAAAAGAGGTTCTTCCTTTTATTGATTTTGCAAACGAAGAAAGAGAAAGCTACGGCTTGGAGAAGCTTGAAGATTTTACCTGGAGGCAATTGCTGGCTGCTGATGCTTGCACCCGTTGCGGCCGTTGTCAGGATAACTGTCCGGCTTATTTGACCCAAAAACCTATTGCTCCTAAACAAGTCGTACAGGCAATAAAACAAAATTTTTCTGCCGCCGGATATAAATTAACGCTGCGGGAAGGAATGCTTAATGCACATACAGCAAAAGAAACTGTAGCAACAGAAAAAGCTGTTTTAAGTTTATGGGATAATGGGACAATAAAGGATTCGGTTTGGTCCTGTACTACTTGCAGGGCTTGTGAAGAAGAGTGCCCGGTATTTGTGGAACATATCGAACGTACTATTGAATTGCGCCGGAATTCAGTATTGACGCAAGACGAGTATCCCCAGGAGTTAATGTTGGTCTACCGTAATTTGGAGAACAATAGTAACCCTTGGGGAATAGGCTGGACTGAGCGGTCTAAGTGGGCCGAAAACATAAACCTGAAAATAATGGATGAGAAAAAAGAAGTAGAATATCTTTACTGGACAGGCTGTGCAGGTTCCTTCGATTATCGCAATAAAAAAGTGAGCATTGCCCTTGCTAAATTGCTGCAATTAGCCGGAATTGAATTTGGCATCCTAGGTACGGAGGAAAAGTGCTGTGGGGATGCTGCCAGGAGAACAGGAAATGAGTATTTATTCCAGCAGTTGGCTCAAGAAAACATAGAAATTTTGCAACGGTATAATTTTAAAAAAATAATTACCGCTTGCCCCCATTGCTATAATTCCCTTAAACATGATTATCCTCAGTTAGGCGGCAGCTTTGAGGTTATTCATCACACTGAAATACTTAGTGACCTTATCAAAAAAGGGAAGCTTCACTTAACAAAGAAGGATGCTGCAATTACCTATCACGATTCTTGTTACTTGGGAAGGTACAATGATATTTATCAACCACCAAGAGAAATTTTGAAAAATATTCCGGGTCTAAAACTATTGGAACCGAAAAGAAACAAAGAAAAAAGCTTTTGCTGTGGAGCAGGCGGGGGAAGAATGTGGATGGAAGAGACTTCTGATACACGCATTAATCAAAACAGAGCTGAAGATATCCTGCAAACCGGAGCTAAACTGGCAGCAACCGCTTGCCCCTATTGTCTCACTATGCTGGAAGATGGTTTAAAAGCTTTAAACATCGAAAATATCAAGGCTTTGGATATAAGTGAAATTTTGTTGGAAGCATTGAGCACAGGAGTAAACGGGGAGGAAAAGAAATGAAAATAATAGTACTTGTCAAGCAAACCTTTGATACGGAAGCACGTATTGAGCTAAGTGATGAGGGCTGTATTCTGGAGCAAAACATAAAAAGAATAATAAATCCTTATGATGAGCTTGCTATAGAGGAAGCAGTTAAAATAAAGGAAACAACGGGTGCCGATATTACGGTTATTTCCCTTGGTCCTGATATGGCGGAAGATGCTTTGCGGCAAGCTTTGGCTATGGGGGCAGATAGAGCTATTTTACTGAATGATTCTCCATTTTTAGTTCAGGATGGCTGCAGCAGGGCGAAGGTCTTAGCAGAAACTATTGCTCAAAGGGAATATGACCTTATCCTAGCAGGTTGGGTATCCATAGATGACGGTTCAGCCCAGACTGCCGTCCGTATTGCAGAAATACTCGATATTCCCCAGGTTACCGTTGTAACGAATTTGCATGTTGCGGAGAACAAAGCTTTAGTCCGAAGAGAGACTGATGATGGGATGGAAATAATCGAAGTCTCGCTTCCGGCCTTAATTACTGTGCAGAAAGGAATAAATGAACCAAGATATCCCAGCTTTAAAGGGATCATGCAGGCTAAAAAGAAAGAGCTAAAGAAAATTACTCTTGCAGAATTAAACACAGCTAACCCCAAAGTTAATTCTCCTGAAGCAAAGGTCTCAGTCGAAAAAATTGAACTGCCTCCTAAACGTGCTTCCTGCAAGAAGATTAAAGCCGAACCTGCTGAAGCCTGTCACCAACTGGTAGAATTACTTCATAATGAAGCTAAAGTCATTTAATTATCTTTTATAATTCCGACTTCAAAAGTTAGACCTCTACAGCATATCTTTCAGAGGCATTTTCGAGAGCAATAGTTTGTTGCCGAGATTTGTGATAAAATATGATAATCAACTTGTAAAGAAGCGGTGAAGACCATGAAAACGAAGATTTTTAGTGAGCAACTTGCCCAAAAGATTCTTATTCTGGATGGGGCTATGGGTACCATGCTCCAGCAGAGCGGACTTACGGTAAAAGATTTTGGGGGACCGGAGCTGGAAGGGTGTAATGAAATTCTGAATATCACTCGTCCTGATATTGTCCGCGGGATTCATGATTCCTATCTGGAAGCCGGGGCAGACATAATAGAAACCAACTCTTTCGGGGCGACCAGGGTTGTCCTTGAGGAGTATAATTTAAGGGATAAAGATCTAGAGCTTAATAAGGCGGCTGCTCGTTTAGCCCGCGATGCTGCCGACAAATGGTCTACGAAAGATAAGCCGCGTTTTGTGGCCGGCTCCATGGGTCCTACTACCAAGATGTTATCCCTTACCGGAGGAATCACCTTCACTGAACTGGAAGAGGATTATTACAGGCAGGCCATTGGCTTATTAGAAGGTGGGGTAGATCTCCTTCTGGTGGAAACCTGTCAGGATACCCTTAATGTTAAGGCGGCAGGCATCGGTATAAAAAGGGCCTTTTCCGAACTCAGAATTGAAGTGCCAATCCTGGTTTCCTGTACTATCGAGCCTTCAGGCACCATGCTTGCAGGTCAGAATATTGAAGCTTTCTACATATCAATTAAGCATCTAAACCCAATTTCCGTCGGACTGAATTGTGGAACCGGAGCAGAATCGATGAACGATCATCTTCGGACTTTAAGTGATATTGCCTCCTGTGCTGTTAGCTGTTTTCCCAATGCCGGGTTACCGGATGAGGAAGGAATCTATAGAGAAACCCCTCAAGAATTTGCTAGGAAAGTGGTTAAGTTTGTTCAAAACGGTTGGCTAAACATCGCAGGCGGGTGTTGCGGCACAACTAGCCAACATATCAAGGCTTTAGCGGAAGCGTTAGCTGATCTGGAACCAAGAAAATATAGAGCTGTAGAGAAAAGTAGTATTTCCGGGATAGAATCAGTCTGGCCGGAAGAAGAAAATCGGCCCCTTCTAGTCGGGGAGCGCACTAATGTCATTGGTTCCCGCAAATTCCGAGATCTGATAACTGCAGCCCGTTTTGAAGAAGGTTCGGAAATTGCTCGAAGTCAGGTTAAGAAAGGTGCCCAGGTGATAGATATCTGTGTGGCTAACCCTGACCGGGATGAACTGGAAGATATGTTGGCTTTCTTACCTCAGGTAGTGAATAAGGTTAAAGTGCCAATCATGCTTGACTCTACTGATCCTGCCGTCTTAGAAGCAGGGCTTAAGTTAGTTCAAGGAAAGGCTATCATTAATTCTATCAATCTCGAAAATGGGCTGGAACGTTTCGAAGACGTTGTGCCACTTATTAAGAAATATGGGGCTGCAGTGGTAGTTGGGGTTATCGATGAACAAGGTATGGCCCTAACTAGAGAACGCAAACTGGCCGTAGCCCAGCGTTCCTATGATCTGCTGGTCCGTGAATATGATCTTCATCCAAGTGACCTTATCTTCGACCCTCTCACTTTCCCGGTAGGGACCGGGGATGTTAAATACTTGGGTTCAGCGGTGGAAACCATTGAGGGGCTGAAACTTATCAAGAGTAAGATGCCGGAACTCAAGACCATACTTGGGATAAGTAATGTTTCTTTTGGCTTGCCGCCGGCGGGTCGAGAAGTGCTCAATGCTGTCTTTGTCTATCTGAATACTTTGGCAGGGTTGGATTATGCCATAGTCAATGCCGAGAAATTAGAGCGTTATCCTTCTATTCCCTTGGAAGAGAGAAAATTAGCCGAAGATTTACTTTTAAATACCAATGACCAAACTTTGAAAGCCTTTACAGACTTCTATAGAGAAAAAAAGGTCGTAGAGAAAAAGCAGATTTCCAAGCTATCCCTGGAGGAACGTCTGGCCGGATATATTATCGAGGGTTCCAAGGATGGTTTAGAAAGCGACCTTAAGAAAGCCCTTACTAAATATCGACCGCTGGAGATTATTAATGGTCCCTTAATGAAAGGGATGGAAGAAGTGGGTAAGCTCTTCGACCAAAATCAGCTAATCGTTGCTGAGGTACTACTGAGCGCTGAGGTGATGAAAGCTGCCGTAACTTTTTTGGAGCCTTATCTGGAAAAAGCGGAGGAGGCGGTCAAAGGGAAGATTCTCTTGGCCACAGTCAAAGGGGATGTCCATGATATCGGTAAGAACTTGGTGGAGATCATTCTTACTAATAATGGTTATGAGGTTGTTAACTTGGGTGTGAAAGTGAGTTCTGAACAGCTAATCGAAGCCAGTAGGAAAGAAAAGCCTAATGTCATTGGATTATCCGGTCTTTTGGTCAAATCAGTTCAGCAGATGCTTCTCACGGCTCAGGATTTGAGTGAAGCCGGGATAGATATTCCGCTTATCTTAGGAGGCGCGGCTTTGAGTCGCAAATTCACAGAGGAGAGAATAGCCCCTGAATATAGGGGAAAAGTTCTCTATGCCCGGGATGCCATGGAGAGCCTTAACCTTTTAAATAACCTGATGACCAGGGAAAAAGAGGGCTTGGGGTCAGAAATTTTTGAACAAGAAATATCTAAGCAAGAAATATTTAAGCAAGAAATGAGAGGCGGCAAGCAGCAGAAAACTTCAGCAAAGAATTCCCCTAAGGAAAAAGCTCAGGAACAGCTGATAGGAACATTTGATGAATTCTATTCCGGGATAAGTTTCGATAGTTATCCTTATCGGCCGAAGAATATTGAAAGACAGCTTCTTTTGGACTATCCCTTAGAGGAGATTGTTCCCTATCTTGATATTCCCATGTTTATGCGGCGTCACTTAGGAGTGAAGGATTTTCGAGGTGTGACGGAGGAAGAAGTCCAAGCTGTTTATAATTTTCGGGATAAATCTAAAGAGTTTGGCAGCCTTGTCCGGAATTTCTTGACGGAAATCCAAGAAAAAAGATTAATCAAAGCCAATGCAGTATTTGCGTTTTTCCCCGTCTATTCCCATGGAAATACTGTCTATATCCTCAAGCCGGAAGAACAAAAGACAATCTTGGAAGAATTCATTTTTCCTAGACAGAACCAAGAAAACGGGTTTTGTCTGGCCGATT
>CALBJS010000098.1 GCA_937892995.1 uncultured Peptococcaceae bacterium
AAAAGAGAAAAGGTTGGCACCTGCCTTCTCAGTTCAGTTATTTTAGTGCCGGTGATATGAATTTACGGGTGGGAATTATCGCCTGCGAAGGTGCTTATAAAGAAGAAGAATTTCTTTTAGGCGGGATTCTTTGGGGTAGCCGCTTAGGAAATGGTGCTAGGACAGTGATCTATTTTGTAGCACAAGAGTTTTCGCCTATTTTCTTAGGTGCTTTGGCTAAGCTTGGGGGAACTTTATCAGCTAAAGCAGTATTTTGGAGAGAAAAGCTTACCCCTAGTCTTTACCCCGTGCAAGAAAAAAAATATCCTAGGTCTTCTTTTTGTGCCGAATTAGGTGAATTAAGACCACAATGGGATTTTTGGGAAAGACATATTAATCCGGTAGCTTTGAATCACCTTAAGGTTATAAAGCGTTATTTTGAGGAACTGGTAAAAAGAAGAGTTAGAACGGTATTCAAAAAAAATAAGATTGTTTTCTGTTGGGGGAATATTGAGATCGCCGAGGTGAAAAAGAAAGGAAACAAATTTGAACTCACTACTAAAATCAAATGGACAAGAAATAAGAGTATTGCAAGAAAATTTCTAAAGTCAGGGTGGGTAGATTGCTCAGGAGCGATAAATGAAGAATTTCGGAGGGCGATCAACGGAATATTAGAATTACTTGAGAATATGGAATCAAACGGTAGTTTAGATATTAAGGATTTACTTGCAATTAAATTGATTAGTGAGGGGAACTTTGCACCAGAGTTTTTTGGAAAATATTTTGAGTTACCTTGGATTCCGAAAAAGCGAAACCATATATTTAATACTGGTGATCTATATTTTTTTTCATTAGCTAATCAGATAAAGGTAATTAATCCTATCCTTGAAAAACCATTACAAAGGATTGTGATCACTCTCCTGGCTTTAACTACCTTAGAATATAGTTCTTTAAGTAATAATGGATTTTTCCCTTACTTCAATAATAAATGGAACCGAAAGCTATACCTTTTAAGTCAACCCAATTTGATAGAAGAATTACGTTTATGTCGATCTTGGTTAAAAGAAGCCGAAAGATATCCACTTATCTTACTCCCTGCGAATTGGAAAACAGAAGGTCTTAAGGAATTAAAAGATTTAAATTTTTCTGATTTGCAAGAACCATTTTTCTGAATTTCTTGAAGAGAATTGCATTCACCTAAGTTACATAGTAATATTTATTTGTCTGTCCTTTTAAAAAAATGGAGTTAAGTATAAGGAGAAAAAGATGATTCTCTATAGACACGCAAAACTTAGCGATGTGGAAGAAATTATTAAGTTAATTAATCAATATGCAGAAAAGGGCTTGATGTTACCTCGGACAAGAAGTGCACTGTATGAAGGAATAAGAGAATTTGTAGTTGCTGTTGAAGATGAACAGCTTATAGGTGCAGGCTCACTTCATATTATTTGGGAAGATCTTGCTGAGATCAGAACCCTGGCAGTAGAACAAAATCATCAAGGGAAAGGGATAGGTCGTAAGATAGTAGAAATACTTTTACATGAAGCGATGCAGCTTCATTGTCCCAAAGTTTTCACCTTGACTTACCAAGTTGACTTTTTTATTCACATGGGATTTGAACTAGTAGATAAAGAAAAGATGCCCCAGAAGGTATGGAAAGATTGTATTCACTGTGTAAAATTTCCTAATTGTGATGAGAATGCCATGATTTATAATTTCGGATGAGTTTACGGAGGATAAATGACAACTAAGAAAGTAATTATCTTTACGGATGGAGCCTGTTCTGGTAATCCTGGGCCAGGTGGTTGGGCTGCCGTCCTTAAATATGGTCAACATGTTAGGGAAATTAGTGGTTTTGAGCAAGAGACTACGAATCAAAGAATGGAACTAATTGCTGCAGTAGAAGCATTATCCGCTTTGCGGGAGCCTTGCTACGCGGATTTATATAGTGATAGTGCTTATTTAATAAATGCATTTGAACAAAATTGGTTCTTGCGTTGGAAAAAAAATGGTTGGTTAAACGCTAAGAAAAAGCCGGTCGAAAATCGTGATTTATGGATTAGGCTACTTGAATTAGCCTCTATACATCAAGTTAAATGGATAAAAGTAAAGGGACATTCAGGAAATCCAGATAATGAAAGATGTGATGAACTCGCTAGAAAAGCCATTACTAATGCTGTCGATAGGAAAGAGGAAAGAAATAACAAATACTAAGCGACAGTCTTGTTTTTAACATAAATTAAGTTATAATAGTTATTAGTGAAGGATAGTATTTAGTAGAAATAAGCATAATTTTAAATCTGCAATAATTTCAAAAAACAAGAAATAATTATCTAAATATTTAGACAGTTACCAATGCGGTTGACTATTTGAATAATTCGTTAGATAATATTAATAATGAAACTGTGTTTTACATAATGAAACAGATCATCTTTGCAGGTTATGGACACATTTTTGCTTTTGGTGGTCTACGGTAACTTATGATATCTTTGGCTGTCGGTTTATGCATGCCGTCTACGGTATTACACGACACTAAGCCATCTGTGCTGTAGCGGCACTGAACTATTTAGCGGTCATTAAAGAGTCATGTCTATATTGACATATTATACTAGGCATCTTAGGCACAGGAAATCCCTTTAGACTAATAACTTTTTCCTGTGCTAGGGAAAATGGCCTCCGCTTTCAAGATGGCTAAGCCTGGTATGTAATTTAAGGTGGAGAGGGGGCGTACTTCTTAAGTAGAGGAATTACACAACTTTTAAGTTCGACAAAGTTATGGGAACAAAATTTCTTTATGGAAGGGATAATTCATGGCTAAATTTCTAGAGTATCAAGGTAAGGAATGGCTTGGAAAAGCCGGCATGCCGGTCCCAAAGGGAAGAGTGGCATCTACCCCGGAAGAAGCTAAGCAAGTAGCGGAGTGGATTGGTGGACCTGTCGCTATCAAAGGACAAGTACAGGCTGGTGGACGTGGTAAGGCTGGGATTGTTAAATTGGTGAACACTCCTGAAGAGGCCGCCGCGGCGGCAGCGGAGATTCTTGCAAAAACAGTAAAGGGGCTTCCTGTCCGTCAGGTTCTCGTAGAAGAGAAACTTGATATTAAGAAAGAGTTTTATTGTTCATTCGTTATTAATAATGCTAGGGAAGCACTTAGTCCGATGATCATGTTTAGTACCGAAGGCGGTATGGACATTGAAAGTGTTCCTGAAGAGTTAATCTTCAAGGTAAATATTGACCCAATTTTTGGGTTTCAAATTTATGATGCAATCGATCTTTGTGTTAAAGCTGGAATACCTGATAATGAGCTTAGTAAATTTGCATCATTCCTGACGAAGCTGTCTCAAACTTATAAGAAATATGACTGCCAGACCCTCGAAATCAACCCATTTGTCATGACTGGTAGTGGGGATCTTGTTTGTGCAGACTGCAAGATGGAAATTGACAATAGTTCTGTTGGACGTCATCCAGAATTCGGTATTAAGATTGCTCGTGATCTTCCGGGAGAACCTACTGAATTAGATATTATCGGTTGGAGCATTGAAGAAACTGATGCTCGCGGGACCGGCTTCCTCATGAATATGGGTTATGATGAAGTAAGTCCTGGTTATGTTGGCTACCACCCTATCGGTGGCGGTTCTGCGATGATGGGACTGGATGCCCTTAACCAAGTTGGGCTTAAACCGGCTAATTATGCCGATACGAGTGGTAATCCTGTTGGATCAAAAATCTACCGTGTTGCTAAATGTGTTCTCTCTCAACCTAATCTTGACGGCTATCTGCTTGGTGGATTCATGATGGCTAACCAGGAACAATGGCACCATGCTAATGCGATGGTTAAAGTGCTTTGGGAGGAACTTCCAAAGAAACCTGGTCTGCCGTGCGTATTGCTTCTCTGTGGTAATAGGGAGGATGAATCTCTTGAAATCATGCGGGAAGGGTTAGCCGAACTAATGACTCCAGATGGCCCTGGCAAGAGAGTGGAAATTTACGGGAAAGAACATGTTACCGATACCAAATTCATCGGCGAAAGACTCTTGGCTCTGGCCAAAGAATACAGAGCTGAGAAAGAAGCTCAAGGAAAGTAGGGAAATACTGTGCTGGAAATCAAGGAAAAAAGCATAACAGTTAATATCGATACCAGCAAGTGCGACACATGCGAAACCAAAGCGTGTGCGGCTGCATGCAAGAAATATGCTAGAGGTTTACTACAGATCACCGACGGCAAACCATCTGTTGAGCATTTAAGTGCCGCCGAAGTTCTTCGTCTCGGTACAGAATGTCTGGCTTGTGAGATTGCATGCAAATTTGAAGGCAATAAAGCTATCAAGATTGATGTTCCTATCGAGGGACTAGATGATTATCTTGCTAAGCGTGGTTTGCCTAATATAACTTGTCTAGTGTCGAAGTAGATACAGAGCAAAAACTAAAATGAGGGATAAGTAAATGGGCATATTGATTAATAAAGAAACGAAGGTAATTGTCCAAGGAATTACTGGTCGCGAAGGATCCGTAAGGACAAAATACATGAAGGAATATGGTACTAAGATAATCGGCGGAACCAGTCCCGGAAAGAAGGGCGAAGAGGTTCACGGCCTTCCTGTTTATAATACCGTAAAAGAAATCGTTAGAGAGCAAGGCGAAATTGATTTCAGTGTTATTTTTGTACCGGGAAGAGTATTGAAAACAGCTGTATTTGAAGCAGCTGATGCTGGAGTTAAAAATATTATCCCTTGCGTAGAAGGTACTCCTATCCATGATATCATGGAAATGGTTGCTTATTGCAAGATGAGAGGGACCCGTCTCTTAGGACCAGGTTCCATTGGCATTATTACCCCCGGTGAAGCCGTAGTGGGCTGGCTGGGTGGTAACGTAGAATGGGCTAATAAATTCTTCCAAAAAGGTAATATCGGAGTATTTTCCCGCAGTGGAGGACAATCCGGTACTATTCCCTGGGTCCTAAGAGAAGGTGGTTTCGGCGTTAGTACTGTAGTTCATACAGGAACCGAACCTGTTCTTGGAACATCCATGGCTGATCTTCTTCCTCTCTTCGAAGCCGACCCCGATACAAAGGGTGTAGCGGTTTATGCTGAAATCGGTGGTTCCCAAGAGGAAGAATGTGCTGATGTTATTGCTGCCGGCAAATTTACCAAGCCTTTCGTAATCTATGTCGCAGGTGCTTGGGCTCCTGAAGGCCAGCGTTTCTCCCATGCTTCGAACATCGTTGAACGTGGACGTGGCTCAGCGAAAAGTAAAATAGAAGCAGTTACCAAGGCCGGCGGTTTCATAGCTGAAACTCCTACAGATATTCCTATTATTTTAAAGAAAAAAGTTAAAAACTAAGGATAAAGATAAGAAAGATAAGATTAATTATTACTGGATGGTGTATAATAACTTTGGTCAAAAAAATAATTGACCAAAGTTAAGGCCTATAAAAAGGCCAATAAAACGAAGGAGGATACCACAATGGCTGTAATGCGCTCTATTCTTTATGTACCGGGTAATAACCCAAAAATGGTGTCGAAAGCTCCAAGCTTTCCTGCTGACATCATTACTATGGACCTCGAGGATGCTGTACCACCGGCGGAGAAAGAGAATGCCAGAAAAATTGTAGCAGAAAACCTTAAATATGTTGGACAGAATGGTTCTCAAGTCTTTGTACGTATCAATAACTGGGAAACAGGACTCACCAATGATGACTTAGAAGCAATCGTTTGGGAAGGCCTTGATGGCGTTACCCTGGCGAAAACGGGTCATCCCGATGATGTACAACGTCTGGATTGGAAACTTGAAGAGCTAGAAAGTCGTCGTGGTCTGGAAGTGGGAACTGTCAAAATTTCTATGCTTCTGGAAACAGCCAAAGGGATTTGCAATGCTTACGAATGCTGCTTAGCAAGCAAAAGAAATGTTAACGCTATTTTTGGTGCCGTGGACTATTGCCGTGACATGAGGGTTAAATTGACCTCAGAAGCTGTTGAACAAGAATATGCACGGGCTAGAATGGCTGTAGCTTGCCGTGCAGCCGGTATTGTTGCCATCGATGCTCCTTTCGTAGCATTCCAGGATATCCCGGGTTTCGAGAAAAACGTTGCTGTAGGTAAACAAATGGGTTATGAAGGCCGTATGATTATTCATCCAAGCCAAATCGAGCCTTCCAACCGCATGTATGCTCCCGACCCGGCCGATGTTGAGTGGGCACATGGTGTTGTTAAATGCTTCGAAGAAGAAGGTATTGCTAAAGGAAAAGCCGCTGTTTCTCTCAATGGTAAAATGGTGGATACTCCTGTATATCTTAACGCTAAAGACATCCTTGCTGCTCAAGCGGAAATTGATGCTAAAGAAGGCAAGAAATAATTACCTTGAAATAATATTAGTAATATTAGGTCGCCTCATCAGAGGCGGCCAACCTCTTTTTGCCTGTTCCATCTATAACAAACCGACATCACAAGATTGTTCTGCTAAGAATTAAATATAGCAAAAAATAAATACTAAACATCCTAATATAAAATCTATATTCAATTGCATTATTATTACAGAAAGGAAGATTTATATATGTCACGTATTAAGAATCTTCGTGAAGAGGCACTAGCATATCATACTCAAAAACCTGGTAAGCTGGAAGTAAGAGTAACAACCTCTGCTAAAGATAAGGATGATCTTACGCTTGCTTATTCGCCCGGCGTTGCCGAACCCGTAAAAGAGATCGCTAAGGATTTAGAAAATCTCGACATCTATACTAATCATGCTAACTATGTTTGCATCGTATCTGATGGTAGTGCTATTTTGGGACTTGGTAACTTGGGAGGCCCTGCTGCCATGCCTGTAATGGAAGGTAAATCCCTTCTTTTTAAAACGTTTGGTGATGTTGATGCTTTTCCTATCTGTGTTAATACTAATGATCCCGATAAAATCGTCGAGCTTGTAGAGTTAATGGCTCCTACTTTCGGAGGGGTTAATTTAGAGGATATTAAAGCTCCGGAGTGTTTTATAATAGAAGATGCTCTGAAAGAACGGGGAGTTTTCAAAGGGCCAATTTTCCATGATGACCAACACGGAACCGCTGTTGTCAGCCTGGCCGGACTTTACAATGCCTTAAAAGTTGTCGGCAAGAAGATAGAAGACATTAAAGTTGTTGCTAGCGGTGCCGGAGCTGCCGGAATCGCTATCATCAAGCTTCTGATGGCTGAAGGCCTGGAAAATGTTATTATGTGTGACTCCAGAGGACCTATCTATGAAGGTCGAACCGAAGGTATGAATCCTTGGAAAGAACAAATTGCTAAAGCAACTAACCCCGATAAAGTTAAAGGTACTCTAAAGGATGCTATTAAGGGTGCAGACGTATTTATTGGTGTATCAGTTCCCGATACTCTTGATGAAGAAATGATTAAATCTATGGCTAAAGATCCTATCATCTTTGCTCAAGCCAATCCTATTCCGGAAATTTGGCCGATTGAAAGAGCCATGGATGCTGGTGCCGCCGTGGTTGCTACTGGTCGCTCCGATGTCCATAATCAGATCAATAACGTTTTAGCTTTCCCTGGAATGTTCCGTGGTGCTATAGATGTCAGAGCAACTGATATTAACGATGCTATGAAGATTGCGGCTGCTAAAGCCATCGCTTCCTGTGTCAAACCAGAGCAATTAAGTGCTACCTTTATTGTACCTAGTGCTTTAGATCCTGAAGTAGCACCGGCAGTTGCTGCAGCTACAGCTCAAGCAGCTATCGATTCAGGTATTGCCAGAAATCCGATGAATCCTGCTGATATTGCTGAAAATCTTAAAAAAAGACTAGCTAATCAATATAAATAACACAATAGCAAAAAAAATATAGCGAGAAGAGCGGCTCTGGGAGGAGTCGTTCTTTTTTACATACAAGAGTAATATTAAATAAAAAGAATAAAAATAAATTAGAGAGCAAAAGAATACCAGGAAACAATCAGAAAAGAGCAAAAATTATAATAATAGATTGAACTTTATACGAATATATTATATGATAGGAATAATGGCTGGCATGGTGGTCAGACCGTGCCAGGGTGAAAGAAAAAAAGGATAATAAGAAAAGAGGTGTAGTTATGAAAAAAGTGAATGATTTATATGAGGAGTTTAAAGGGAAGTTCGAAGGAGTAAACGGAGAGTGTTACCGGGTAGCAAATGTAGGGTTTTAATGAATCTTCCGCAATGACATTCTGATTAATATTTTAGGAGGTAAAGGTGCTAAAACCATCTCCCTTGATGAATCTCCGTTGTCCCATTCCGCTAAGCTTAAAGAAAAATTAACTGCAGCAGGCTTTGTAGTACATACCGAGGATCTTTTCACTGCAACATCCCAAGATGATGTCGGTATTTCGGAAGTCAACTGGGGAATAGCAGAATTAGGGACTCTAGTTCAAATTGCTCCTGAAGTGGATAATCGCCTCTGTTCAACTCTGGTTCCCATTCATATTGCTTTACTTAGAACTTCGGCCATTGTCCCGGAGTTGGATGATATGTTAGATACTATCCATAGTCTCCCTCAGATACCTGGTTTTGTCGGTTTTATCACTGGCCCGAGTAGAAGCTCCGACATTGAACGTATTTTAGAGATTGGGGTACATGGTCCGGAACAAGTAATTGTAATTGTAATTGATGAATAGAAAAGATAAAGGATTAGAGGTGAAAGAAATGGCGAACAGTGAATTAAAAAAAGAGATAGCGGGTGCCCTAAAGAATAATGTTTTAAGAGGTGCCTTAGAAAGATTCTCCCAAGCATATCCTCTTGCCAGGGAAAAGGCTTATGAGGGCTATGATTTTGAGGCTTTAAGAAACAAGGTGCAAGAAGTAAAATCGTTTTCGGCAGCAAATATTGAGGAAATGATCGACCTCTTTGAGAAAAATGCCACAGCTAGGGGTGCTAAAGTTTTCCGGGCAGCTAACGGAAAAGAGGCTAATGATTATGTCAGGAAACTAGCAAAAGAAAAGAATGTTAAAAAGGTAGTAAAATCAAAGTCGATGGCCTCAGAGGAGATATTCTTAAATGAAGCATTAAGAGAAGATGGGATAGAGGTTCAGGAAACTGATCTCGGTGAATTCATCATTGCTTTAGCTGGTCACCATCCTTCTCATATGGTTCTTCCAGCGATTCACTTAACTAAAGAGCAGGTTGCCGACCTTTTTACTAACTATACCAGTAGAAAGAATGATCCTATAATTTCTAAACTTGTTAAAACAGCAAGGTCTGTAATGAGAGAAAAATTCCTTGAAGCTGATATGGGGATATCAGGGGCCAATATGGCTATTGCTGAGACAGGTACCTTAATGATGATGACTAATGAAGGAAATGGGAGACTAACTTCGACGATTCCTAAAACTCACGTTTATATAGTTGGGATTGAAAAGATTATTCCTAAGCTTAAAGATGCCAGCTATATTTTAAAAACCTTACCCCGGAACGGAACCGGCCAGAGTATTACTACCTACGTTTCCATGTATACTGGTGCTACCGAAGCTTATCTAGCAGATGGTACTAAGGGAACGAAAGATTTCCATATTGTGATTCTTGATAACGGCAGACGTGAAATTCTTAAAGATGAGAAATTCAGACAGATGTTTAATTGCGTTCGTTGTGCTGCTTGTATCAATGTTTGCCCTGCTTTCCAACTGGTGGGAGGGCATGTTTACGGTGGTCATGCTTATACCGGTGGAATCGGAACCCTCTTAACGGCTTTTTTAACCTCTGAAAAAACGGCTCGTAAAGTACAAAACCTTTGCTTGCAGTGTGGTAATTGTAGAGAAGTATGTCCAGGTAAGTTAAATATTCCAGAAATGATTTTAGAATTAAGAAACCGCTATGGTGAGAAGACTGGCTTACCTTTTACTCAGAAGTTTGCCTTAGATGTTGTGTCCAATCGGAGATTATTTCATTCCATGTTGAGAATAGCTTCCGTAGCTCAAAAGCCTTTTACAAAAGGACAACAAGTAATCAGACATCTTCCTATGTTTCTCTCAGGCTTGACCGAAGGAAGAAGTCTCCCGGCTGTAGCTAAAAAACCTTTTAGAGATATTTTTCCCACTATTAAACAAAATGTTCCTAATCCCAAAGGGACAGTTGCTTTATATGCTGGTTGTCTATTAGATTTTGTCTATCCTAAGATCGGAGAAGGTGTTGTAGCTGCACTGAATGAAGTAGGGTATAAGGTTGTTTTCCCAGAGAACCAATCATGTTGTGGAGCCCCTGCAAGCTATATGGGTGACCGGGATAATGCTATCAAGTCAGCTATCCTAAATATTGAAGGACTAGATTCCGAAAAGGTAGATTACGTTGTCTCGGCCTGCCCGACTTGTACTCATGCCTTGAAAGAATATGAAGAACTATTAAAAGATAATCCGGGGATGCTAAAAAGGGCCCAAGAGCTCAATATGAAACTGTACGATTTTTCTAAGTTAGTTACAATTTTAGGGGGTCTAGAAGATAAGGGTGATGGTCTACCCCTGAAAGTGACATATCATGATTCTTGCCACTTAAAACGGACAATGGGAGTCTATCAGGAACAACGTGACCTGTTATCCAGGACCAGTGGTATTGAATTGGTTGAAATGAAAGAATCAGATCGTTGTTGCGGCTTTGCTGGTTCTTATTCTATCAAATTTCCTGAAATTTCTGTGCCTATCTTGGAAAGGAAACTTAAGAACATTTTAGAAACGGATGCTGAGGTAGTCGCCGTAGATTGTCCCGGATGTTTAATGCAGATTGCCGGCGGTCTAGATCAGAAAGATTCTAAAATAAAGGTTAAGCATACTGCGGAACTTTTACTTGACAAGAGAAAAGGTAAAAAATAGACTGAACCAGGAATTTATACAAAAATATTTTTTCGTCTTAATTTTGGCCTTGGTCCTAGTTAGTTAACAATATTTAATTAGTAATTTCGACAATCTTAGAAGAAAATAGAAAGAAGTTTACAAAGGAATTAATCTTTATGGCTAGAATAATTAAAGAGTAAAAGCAATTGCCTTTTTCTGGAATGCTAATGACAATGCGTTGTCACGCTTAGCGACGTAATCGCGATGACTAGAAAAAGGGATTGTAAGCCCAGAAGATTGAAAGGAGGTATGCCGGCATAGGGCAACTTTCTCATACTTTTAGGTTTCTAATTGAGAGATTATCGATTGGTTGAAGGAATGGTAAGCGGTTAATACCGGAGGGTTTGAGGATTTAAATGTATGCCCGGCAGTCAATCTTCTAAGAGTTTCCATTTTATCTAGAGAAATACTGCAGTATTTGTGTCCAGCACATT
>CALBJS010000099.1 GCA_937892995.1 uncultured Peptococcaceae bacterium
CGGGTGAACCCCCCTCTTGCTTAAGCCGATCAAATAACTCTTGGAGCAACCCCGCATTAACTTGTTTTCCATTGCCGTCAAATACTCCGAGGTAAGGTATCCCATAAGTAGCCGTTCCGCCCAAAAACCCCCAGCGCTCAACGATTAAGGTTTTAGCACCATTCCTTGCCGCGGCAATACCCGCCAGGAACCCTGCCGTTCCCCCTCCGGCGACAATTACATCATAATTCTTTTCCATCGTCCCTTCACTCCTTGAAAAATTTTGTTTTACTAGTTATATCTACTGTTGCGTAGGAAGGTTAAGATCTTTCCATAGGTTTTCAAGCCTATTTTGATCATTCTTTAAAACTTTACTAAAGCTATCCGCATCTAGGTAATAGATGGGTTGTTTCGTATCTTTAGCTTTTTGTAGGTAATCAGGGTCTTCTGCTGCTATCTTAAGTGCATCCCGCAACTTCTCCAGAACCTCTTGTGGAGTTCCTTTAGGTGCAGCTAAGGCTCGATACGAACCCATGACGATGTCAAAGTCCTTGCTCTTTAAGGTAACTGAGCCCGGTAAAGATTCATGTTCTTTTTCTCCCATCGTTGCCAACACAATTAATTTTCCTTCTTTGACCTGCTCAACAACATCCGCAACATTACCTACTACGACATCAATATGCCCTCCCAGCAAGGAAACTAGCGAAGGTGCGGTTCCCTGAAAGGCAGTATCTTTAAGTTGGATACCTGCTGCTTGTTGAAAGGCTAAAGAAGCTAAATGATCATCTGCATACAAGCCCGAATGACCCAAAGTTATAGTGCCTGGGTTAGCCTTCGCCTTTTCGATCAGATCTTCAAGAGTCTTGAATTTTCCGTCTGCTTTGGCCACAATGACATTTTCATCAAATGCAATATTACCAATAACTTCGAAATCATCTACTTTATAGTTTGTGGTGCGGGATAACGGAATCGCGATGACGGTAGGGGTATTAATGATCCCCAAAGAATACCCATCTGGTTTTGCCTTAGCGGTAGCCGTAAAAGCAATTTCTGCTCCACCCCCTGGTTTATTTACAACGACAACGGATTGACCCAACTGCTCTTCTAGATATGGAGCAATCATTCGGATTGAAATATCAGTTGCCCCTCCTGCCGCATATCCAACGTATACTTCAATGGGTTTGGTCGGATACTTTGCCTCTTCTTTAGCGGTACCGTTACCACAGCCCACAAGGGCTAAGGTTCCAACAAGCAATAAAGCCACCAAACTAAACATCAAGCCTCTTTTTTTAAACATTATAATGTCGCCTCCTCTTACAAAATTATTTTAGAAAAAACATACAATTTATAAGCACCCAGATAATCAATAACTACTTTACTCACCTCCCTAAACATCATCGAAAACTTAGGATACTCTACTAGCTCACACTTCATTCTTGCGATCGCAGTTCACGGCGAATCGACATTACTAATGAGAATACGGTAAGAATAATTAATACGACACTCAATGGGCGGGTAAAAAAGAGAATTAGATTATTATTAAACATTGAGAGAGACTGGATGAACGCATTTTCGCCGATTGGTCCTAATATTAATGCCAGCACAACTGGAGCAATGGGAAACCCATTAATTCTCATCAGATAGCCGATTAGACCTAAGACAAACATCAGCCCTACATCAAAAACTGAATTATTAATGGCATAGGATCCGATCACGGCAAACGTGATAATCACGGGCACCAAAACATTGGTTTGCAGCTTCAGCACCTTGGCAAATAGCCTAACCCCAGCTAGGCCGACAAGCAACATAAAGATATTGGCTATAAGTAGCCCTAAGATAATCGAGTACACGACTGGACCTTGCTCACTAAATAAGGCAGGCCCAGGTCTTAAACCTTGAATAAGCATAGCCCCAAGATAAATTGCTGTTTGGGCACTTCCAGGTATCCCCAGGGTGAGCAGAGGAACAAACGAACCACCTTCAACCGCATTATTAGCAGTCTCGGGTGCAGCTACCCCTTCAATAATTCCCGTACCAAATTTCTCGGGCTGTTTGGAGAAACGCTTTGCTTCGTTATAGGAAACAAAACAGGCTACCGGAGTCCCAACCCCGGGAATAATCCCAACAATTGTCCCGATAATTGAGGATCTAATAAATGTTGGTGTAAGACTTTTAATTTCTTTTAGTGAAAGCAATACTTTTCCGATTTTGGCTTCGACCTTTTGTACGGTTTGACTAGCTTTAGCAAGAGTCAAGGCTTCAGGAATCGAAAAAAATCCAACAAGAGCAGCAACAAGGGGGACCCCCTCATAGAGGCCGATCTGTTCGAATGTGAATCTAGGATATCCCATAAAGGAATCCATTCCTACAGTCCCCAATAGGAGGCCAAAGGCTCCAGACATCAACCCTTTAATAATCGACTTGCTGGATACTGAAATAATAACTGTCAGGCCAAAAAGAGAAATAAGGAAGGTCTCAGGAGGCCCAACCTTTAGGGCAAGGACCGCTAAGATAGGTGCAATCAAAAGTAATGCTACTGTGCCAAATACCCCTCCGAAAAAAGATGATATAATAGCCGTTCCTAATGCTTTACCGGCCTCCCCCTTTTGGGTCATCGGATAGCCATCAAGGGTCGTTGCTGCGGCTGCTGGTGTTCCTGGAGTATTGATAAGAATGGCAGTAATTGACCCTCCGTATATGGACGATACATACATTCCTCCCAACAGTCCAAAAGCTGCCGCCGGAGGCATCCCAAACGTAAACGGTATTAATAGAGCGACTCCAAGCGTTGAAGTAAGTCCTGGTAATGCTCCAACCACCGTCCCTGCTAAAACTCCCACAAGAATAGCAGTTATTGCTTCCCAATTCATAAGTAACGTAAAACCAGCGAATATATTTTCAAACATAGTACGTTTCCCCCCGCATCTTAATCAAATATACCCATGGGAACAGGTACTTTTAAAACGATCGTAAAAATCAAATACACAATAACTGTTAGAAATACTGGAATTAAAGATAGTTTTTTGACTTCCCGAACCCCAAGAATATACATTATTCCTCCGGAAAATAGAGGCAAAACAGTATAAATTCCGGCCGGTTCGATTAAAGCAATAAACACACCGATTGTTAGAATAATGATAACTACTTTAGCATAACTTTTTAGTCCTCTTTGCAAATTTGAAATCACCAATTTGATTTGATTTTGGGGGTTAAAAAAGAGGAAAACTGCCAAGACCGCAATAAAGAGTAGAATACCTCTCGGATACATCGCTGACTCCGAAGGAAATGAAAGTGTAAGTAGAAAAAATACAAAAGCGGTAACCAGGATAATAGCACTTGCAAATCTGTCGATACTAATAAAAACTCCTCCTTTCCTCTAGACGTATAGTCGTATATACCTCTATACTGCCTATATTGTAAAACTTAAATTCTTATTGGTCAAGTACCTTTTTAATTTAACCCGTTTTTATTATAGAATTAGGGATAACTCTGGATTCCGTAAAATTAGTATCTATGTATAAGACATACCTATCCTTTCCCATGAATAAACCCCTTTTTAGTCTTAATTTGGTCACCGAAGTGTTAATAGGATTTTAACAAAACATAAAAGACACCGCAAACCCTTGCGGTGTCTTGTTTTCATGTGGAGCCGATGGTCGGAATTGAACCGACGACCTGCTCATTACGAGTGAGCTGCTCTACCCCTGAGCCACATCGGCTTATTCATAGGCAAAAAACATTTTACTGCATTTTTACAATGACGTCAACTTATCATCACATTAATTATGATGCTGATCAAACAAAAGTTCTTATTCAGCTCAAAGCTAATGCTAAGATAAATTATTTAGCTTGATTATTTTCTTTATACACTGAGGTATAAAACTCCAGATCATGGATGGTGTGTCTTCTTAGAACCCTTTCAGCTTCTTCACCATTCCTAGAGATTAATGCTTCTAGTATTTCATCGTGTTCCGCTAAATAATCCTTTTTTCTTTTGAAAGATTCGATCTCTGCCCGTCTTGCTAAAATAATCAGCAATCTGGTTTTTTTTATCATATTTTGTAACTTTTGATTGTCACAGTTTTGAACGATGATATCATGGAACTCTGTGTTATATTTGATGACCTGTTCGTATTCTTCTAATTCGTGGGACTTTTTTGCTTCTTTAATCAGATATTTCAGACGATCAAGATCTTTATCACCGATATTTTTAGTAGCAAGTCTGGCGGCAAAAGGTTCCAAAGCCATTCGGCATTCGTATAATTGTTTCATATCATTAAAATCCATTGGGTTTACCGCAAAACCTGAAGAGTTAGAAATCACTAATTCATCCTGTTCTAAAATCCGTAAGGCTTCTCTTACTGGACTTCCGCTGACGTTTAATTGCTCTGACACTTTATTAATCAGTATTCTCTCCCCAGGTAGGAGCTCGCCGCGAATAATTTGTTCTTTTAATATTTCATATACTTGAATGTGATAAGCCTTTTTTATTACTTCCATTGAAAGCTCCCTCTCCCGTTCTATTACTAATTAATCTTCGTACAGACCTTCTTTCAACATGCAATCAACTTCTCTTGTCTAGCCAAAATAAAGGAATAAGCGAAATATTCACTTACTAATCAAATAGTTCTAATCATTATTAGTATAATATACCTATATTAGGAAATCCAGCAAAGAAAAAATACTTTACTATTCAGCATATCTATGGTGCAGTTACTTTATTTTATACTTCTTGCTTCATCCGATTCGTTAGACGACCTAGTTTCTCTATTTCTACAATGATTTCATCATCATCTTGAAGCCAAACTCGTTCTTCTTCAGGCCATGTCATAATAATACCCTCAGGAGTACCTGTTAAAATAATATCTCCTGGCTCTAAAGTGAAAAACTGTGAAACTCCGCTGACGATCTCCTTACAATTCAGAATCATATCTGAGGTATTTGACTCTTGGTAGAGCTTCCCATTGAGATAAGCTCGTAAGTTAAGATTGTTGGGATCTCCAACCTCATCTGAGGTGACTAGATAAGGCCCTATCGGACAAAAGCTATCACAACACTTGCCGGGAAGCCAAGATGGTGTGCTGTATTGTAAATCGCGTGCTGAGAAGTCATTGGTATTACAATACCCCACAATATAATCCGGTGCTTCCTCCGGGGAAACTCGCCGGGCTTTTTTTCCAATTACAATAGCTAATTCGGCCTCATAGTCAACTTGAGTAGAGTTAGATGGGATGAGGATAGGGTCATCCGTTGCCCTCACTGCACTAGGGAACTTGGTAAAGATATAAGGAAAAGTGGGTTGAGGAGTATTGGACCTTTTCAGATAACCTTGATAGTTTAATCCAATCCCAATAACTTTTCCCGGATGAGGAACACAAGGTCCAAGCACTAAGCTTCCTTCCTCAAGGAATAAATCATGGTGTTGCCCGGCTTCTATTTTAGCGACATAGGCATTAAGTGCACTAACCCCGACCTCACCTACTTGAAGTAATTCATCCATTGTGTAAGGAACTTTTGTCTCAGAGGGAACTATCTTTAATGCTTTGGCTACATCTAAAATTCCTTTTTCAGTTTTTACTCCAAGCTTTAAGCCTTCTGAGGTGCGAAATGTAAGTAATTTCATTTTGATTTTCCTCCAATCTTTCTATAATAAAAGTAGCAAATTCAGCAACTTCTAATTATTATTTTACTTTATCAATTTCTCAGGAATGATTTGGGTCTTTGGGTTGAACCGGGGGCGATATAACCGCCCCGGTCTACCCTTTTTAAAGCGATCTACCTAGTTCAATTATTCTACAAGTCAAATTAGGATCCAATACCTCATGAACTTTAACAAATATTAGTTTTGTTTAACCAATTCACGGGCTACGTCTTTAAGATTTTGCTCTCCCTCATAAGGTTTGATAGCATCCCGTATCTCTGCCCAGTAAGGGCTAACCACTTTGGCAAGAACGTAGTAAAGAATTAAGCATAATACTGCATTGCTCAGGGAAGGAATCATTGCTGTAGGCCATAAGGAGAAGGTAAAGCAGCCAATAACTACTACAATCACCGCTAACCAGTTTATACCGTTATTATAGCGATATTGGCCATGTTCATTAAAGACATCATTGACATTGATCTTATACCTTTTCAGAATTACAAAATCAGCAATAATTACACCAACCAGAGGTGAGTATACAAGTCCGAATTTATCCATAATAGGGCCTGCATTATCGATAAACGTCGGGAAAAGACAGGCAAAGGTTGCAACAACACCGCTAATAAAGGTTGTCCAGAATCTCCCGATTTTCGGGAAAACATTAACCATACATAAGCCTGCCGTATAGAGGTTCAGAATATTACTGGACCAGTTATCCAAAACAATCATCAGCAAGAGGAAAAAGATAATACCAACACTGGGATGCAGATAGGTCATAGCATCAAAGGCATTCCAGTTGCCGATAGCTGCTGCAGCATAGGCTCCGAAGAAGGAGACATAGGCCACACTAAAAGTCGCTCCTAATAAAACGCCACCCCACATATCTGCTCTGCTTCTGGTATAGCGGCAAAAATCCGAAGCGTCGGTTATTAAGGTCATAAAGACTCCTGCTCCTAGGCTTGTCATCGCGGCAAAGCCAACCCAACCCGGTTGAGAGGCCGGAAATGCGGAAACAACGCTCCATTCAAAGTTGGGAAGACCGCAGGTTATAAAGGCATAGCCTATATAGCCCATTCCCAGTATTTTTATGGGGAAGATAAAACGCGTAAACTTCTTAAAAGTGTCGAAGCCAATGATAGCTATAATTGTTTGGAAAACGGCAAATAAGAAGGAAATGACTATTAAATTATACGTAGTTCCAGTCAATTCCCTTAGCAAAGCCTGAATTCCTAGGCCTGCACCAAGGGTCTGGGCTGCAAAATAAAACATCGAAGTAACCCAGCGTAAAATGGAAGGACCAAAGCGGGAAAATTTTGCTCCTAAAACGAAACGGGTTGCTACTGCTCCCGGTAAGCCATAATCTGTTCCGGCAACAGCGAATAAGCAAAAACAAGTAAAAGCGATAGCTGCTCCAAGAACTTGGGAAAGAATAGCTCCCCAGAAGGAAAGGCCGGTTACAAGTATCGCTGTTCCAGCAATCATCATATGCACAGGAGTAATAAAAAACGAAGCAAAAATAGCGAATAAATCAAGCCATTTCACAGTTCTTAACTCATCAGGAATCGGTTCAATCCCAAATTGTTCAACATTTTTGGGGTTCTTATATTTTTCGGCCATTTGATCCTGTAGTTTTTGAAGATCATTATTTGAGTGATTTGTATCCATCCTGGAATACCCTCCTCTAGTATAAATAAACTAGTATAAATAAACTCACTACTTCTCTTTTGAACAATATTAAAATAATCCCTTAGGTAAGCTGTAGAAGAACCCAACTTGATATATGGAAATCTACTATTCGTTAAATAAAATCTTGTTTATACCGGATAATTTACTTTCTTATACTAGGATTGCACTCTTTAAACGTTTAATTTATTGCGGTAGATATATTGTCCACGTCCAGGCTTACCATTAAAGATTCTATCTTTAACAATTTCTTCACCGCGAGCTAAGACGTGAGTGATTATTCCTTGAACTTTGGTTCCCTCGTAAGCGTTATAATCGCATTTTTGATAATGAGTAGCCTTTGATATTGTTCTAGACTGCTTGGAATCCAAGATAACAATATCAGCGTCACTTCCGACATTGATATTTCCTTTTTTGGGATAGAGCCCTAATTGCTTAGCCGTAGCCGTACTGGTAACATCTACAAATTTCTGTAAAGAGATCCGTTTTTCGTGAACCCCAAAGTGATACATGATAGAGAAAAGCTCTTCTACACCAGGACCACCATTAGGAATTTTGGCAAAACTGTCACGTCCAAGTGTTTTCCCTCCTTCAAAAGGAACGGGAGCATGGTCTGACCCCATGGTCGTAAGAATTCCTGATACAATCCCTCTCCAAAGAACTTCTTGATGCCATTTTTCGCGCAGAGGTGGTGAACAAATATATTTAGCACCCTCAAAGTTTGGTAATTCGAGACTACTAATATCTTTGGTCAAATAGTGAGGGGTAGTTTCTCCATAAGCTATGACACCACGCTTCTGGGCCTGTTCAATTTCATTCATGGCCTCCGCACAGGAAACATGAGCAATACGTATTGGGGCATCAGCAGCTTGAGCTATAGCCAAGACTCTGTGTGTCGCTTCCGCTTCCAGAATGGTAGGTCTGCTATAACCGTGATAAATAGGTGCAGTATTCCCTTTAGCTATGGTCTCTTTGACGATTTCATCAATTACATCACCGTTTTCACAGTGAACAGTGGCAAGAACACCATTTTCACGAGCTTTTTTAAGAATTTTATATATCTGCACATCGCTAAGCAATAAACCTATACCCCGAGCAGACATAAATAGCTTAATAGAGGTAGCCCCTTCTTCCACAAGGGTCGGAAGTTCTTTAAGAACGCTCTCGCTGTATTCGGCATTAATGACAGGTTGGAGTCCATAATCAATAACCGAATCCTTGGCCATCTGTTTCCAGAGTTGAAAGTTTTCTAGTAAACTTTTCCCTCCGGTGGGAGGTTCTACGTAGTTTACAACAGTTGTAATTCCACCTGTTGCCGCTGCTCGCGTACCATTCACAAAGTCATCCGCATAACCTGGAACACCGAAATGAACGTGAGGATCAATCCCACCTGGAAATACATATTGACCGTTAGCATCAATCACTTTATCTTCGGCTGCAGGAACAATCTTAGAAGCAATACTGGTTATAACTTCTCCATCAATCCGAATATCCGCTTGGTAAACATCTGAAGCTGTAACTATTGTGCCATTTTGAATAATAATACTCATAACATTCGCCCCCTGAAGTTAAGAATTTCTCTGTTATTTATTCTTCCTAATAGCAGCATAAGATAACCTTTAAACTCGAAAAATAACTATTGAGGCCTTAAGATTTGAACATAATTGTTCAAAAATATCTCCTTCCCTTTGTATTTGGATTATGGCATCAAGAAAATTTCCTAAGAAATTTTCTTGATGCCATAAATGCTTAATGTTCTTTTCCCTAGGGCTATTATCTATAAAATTTTATGTAATATAGATAATAGATAATCGATTATCTATATTAAACCACTAATTATTTCAATCGTCAATATCTTTTTAATTTTTATTATTTTAGGCAAATAGAACTCTTTTGTCTCTCGTCTTTAGACTATCTAAACACTATTAGGTCTTTTATATCAAAGGAAACAGTCCCGCAAATTTCTTCAGCGGGACCGTCACCTTGATGTTTTTGTGTTTCGTGACTTTTCGTAGTAAAATATTGGAATGAGGTGTTGCACTAAATGAATTTTGCTTTTAAGATTTTAGGCTCCGGGCTGCTTCTATTGTATCTTTTACTTCATTATTATGTCGGCTTAAGAAGCCTGCAAGCTCTTAGAGTTTTCTACGCCCCATTGAAGTCCTATATCTTTTGGGCTATTTTTTTAATGATTGCGGTGTCGTATATTGCTAACAGGACCTTGGGTTTATCCCTTCCTTTTTTGAATAGCATCGGTTCTTATTGGATCGCCGCTTTTTTTTACCTGCTCCTATTCTATCTGTTCCTAGATCTTCTAATCCTTCTCGATTCCACTTTTGATATTTTTCCTTCTTCTTGGGAAATTGGCTTTCAAAACAAGAGGATTTACTCGTTAGCACTTATCTTGACAACAGCAGTCCTCATTTTCGGAAGTTGGAATGCTTATAATCCCCAAATTGTAAAATACAACTTGAATATCGCTAAAAAGATCGGGGGAATAGAAGATCTGAAATTAGTAATGATTTCAGATCTTCATATCGAAGGGATGACAAATACAGCTTATCTTGAAACCGCAGCTCAGACCATTACTTCTCTAAACCCCGATTTTATTTTACTTGCCGGGGACATTGTGGAAAGTACTTTAGATTCCGCTACGGAAGAGAAGTTGCAACGGATAATCAAAAACCTTAAGTCCAAACACGGAATTTATGCTGTATTAGGAAATCACGAATACTACGGTGGACATGCCGATAAGATTACCGCTTTTCTCCAGGCTCAAGGAGTAACCGTCTTAAGGGATGAATTCCGTGAAACTATGGAGGGTAAACTCTATCTTGTCGGACGCAATGACTATCGTTCCGGACATTTTAACCCTGAGAATAGAAAAAACCTGGATGAGATACTTCTAGGAATAGATTCCTCCAAACCCATTATCCTTTTAGATCATCAACCCCAGGATGTCACCGAAGCTAAGGAAGCAGCTATAGACTTAATGCTCTCCGGACATACTCATGGTGGCCAACTTTTCCCTGTTCAATTAGCCACCAAGTCATTATTCCTTATTGATAGAGGGCTTTACCAAGAAAATAGTTTCAACCTGATTGTTTCCACAGGTTTAGGTTTATGGGGTCCGCCTATAAGAACAAGTTCCAGATCAGAAATCGTCGAGATTAACCTTACCTTTAGGGGGTACTAGATTTGTATTAAGTAAGCCAAGAAAGGGGTAATGATTTTTGGATTTGCGACTATTAATTATCGCTATTACTCCAGCTATAGCCTTAGGGTTAGCTGCCTACTACACTGACCGTTTTGATAAGGAGCCGTTACATCTTCTCCTCAAAGTCTTCGTTTGGGGTTGTCTCTCAGTAATACCTACTGCTGCCGTTGAAAGATTTTTAATGTCTTTAAATGTCTTTAGCGGTATTTTAGCTAGTGCCTTTACTGCTTTTATCGTTGCCGGTCTTACCGAAGAATTTTTTAAAAGAGAAGTTGTCCTAAGAGCCGTATATCTAAATAAGGCTTTCAATGAAAAACTTGACGGTATAATTTATGCCGTATTTTCCGCTCTGGGGTTCGCCACAGTAGAGAATATCATGTATGTCTTAGTAAATTACTCCGCTAATCCTTATGTAGGGATTTCCAGAGGAATCTTCTCAGTTCCCACCCACGTTCTCCTGGGAGTAACCATGGGTTATTATCTTTCCTTAGCTAAATTCTCTTATAATGAAAACTTCGAACGCCTCTATCTTCGAAAGGCAATTATGGTCCCTGCTCTCCTCCATGGATTCTTTGATTTTATTCTAATGGCGAACATCCCTATCTTACTTACTCTCTTTATTCCTTATGTTTTATACCTTTGGATAATAAACCTTAAAAAATTAAATAATTATTATAAAGAATCTAAGAAAAATTATAAAGTAAAATCTACACCCTCTGAGTAATAG
>CALBJS010000100.1 GCA_937892995.1 uncultured Peptococcaceae bacterium
GCCAAGGCACTCCGAAAAGCATAACTCAGTCCTTCTGCCGGGTGGATAAGTCCTACCTCGGCAGAAGGACTGAGTTATGCTTTTCGGAGTGCCTTGGCTTTGGCTAAGAGCTATAGAGATAATCCAGGAAAATTATTGGAAGAGTATTACAAAAACACTAAGGACCTTAGACTTAATATCTTGATCAAGAATTTAAAAGCTCCTTTCATGTATAACAAAGAACTTAGACACTTAGCTCTCCGCTCAGGGCTATTAAGCATAGATATAAAAAACCATTAAGAAAAAATTTTGGCTATACTTAAATTCTCCCCACACAAGAGAAGTCCCTAATTATACCGGGCTTTCCGGGTCTCCATCCTGCGGGAATACCTTCTCCCGTAGCTTGCTCATATTGTAATCCCTGAATTACTCGAATAATCTCAGGCACATTTCTACCAACCTCAGGCGGATAAAGGCAAGAATACTTAACCTCGCCACCGGGAGCTATTATAAAGGTTGCTCGGAACGAGAAGCCTACATCTCCTCTTAGGACACCATATCTACAGGAGATTTCGTGTGTTCGGTCGGACAAAAGGGGAAATTGGACCTTTCTTGCAGATGGGGATGTCTCTGCAAATACTTTATGAGCGAAGACACTGTCGGTGCTTAGGGCTAAAACTTTGGCATCTAATTGTTCGAAGATATGGTGATGGACAGCCACGGCTGCCAATTCTGTAGGTCAAACAAAGGTAAAATCGCTAGCATAGAAGAAAAGAACGACCCAGTTTTTTTGGTAATCAGCTAAATGGATAATAGTTCTGTTTCCAAGAAAATAGGCTTCGGTCTGAAAATCCGGAGCAAACATGGTTGGCTTGATCATCTTAAACCCTCCTGACATTTTTTAGCATCCTCTATACCCGGTATTTCCCCTATCTGCCCTTAAGTTAGCCATAAGCTGGGTGAAAGTATTCGGCTGGCTGGTAGCCCACCATGATCCGGATATTCCCCAGGCATACCAGGGATAACAAGGGAGAGAAGCACAACTGGGGCAGTCATACATAGTACCTCTGGTAGTATTGCCACTACCATCGTAGACATCAACGTGAACATGTCCTCCTACACTCATGTTATTCCAAAAAGAAGTTCCAGAATGTTTTAGGACCTCTATCCGGCGAAAACCGGCATTATATGCTGCCTGGGCTACTTGAATGAAAGTTCTCCTCGGTACAGAAATATCCACAGCTAAACCTGAAGCATGGGTTGAACCGCTGCGGTAACCACTGGTAACGATAATAGGTACTCCTAAGGCATAGCGCATAGTCTGAAGTTGGTCTACCAACTTTCTCATTACACCATAAGGACGGACACCTGAAGGGTTAAATTCCCTCATCCTGAAATTAGAAGAGACAAACTGGTTATCCCGATAATAGGCACATCTCCCGTTGTATTCCCTTAGCACTCCATAACCTGCAGGGACATTTCTTAGACAACCCGTATCTTGTACTCCCACAGTAATTCCTCCCTTCTTGGGAAAGATAATTTATAATTATTGTTGTTCTATTTATGTCTTCTTTTATATATATGTTTTAAACCTGATAGCGGTTATAGGAAAAATAAGATCTGCATTTTTGTGGTATTCTAAGTTTAGTGCTTAACTTGAGTTTAAGAATAAAGGTGGGGTTAAAAATTGTACAAAACAGGCAGGAATTTCTGGGAAAGAACTAAATACCGATACTTGGAAAGTACGGAACAGAAAAAAGGGAGGGAAAAACCCCCTTTGGAACTGGAATATCCGAAAGATAGTATAATTATCGATTTGCCCAAGCCGGAAGATTTGAAAATCGCTTCCTTTGATTTGAGAGAGGCCATCGAAAAAAGGACAAGCATTCGTAAATATTCTGAGGAACAATTGTCCCTAGAAGAATTATCTTATGCCCTCTGGTGTACCCAGGGGATTAAAGAAGTGGTTCCAGGGGTGACTACCTTTAGAACAGTACCTTCAGCCGGTGCTTGTCACGCTTTTGAAACTTATGTACTAGTAAATAAGGTAGAAGAAATCGAGCCGGGTCTATATAGGTTTTTAGCTATAAAACACGCTCTTCTGGGAATAAAGTTCGGGGATGATCTTGCAGACAAGTTAACTGAAGCCTGTTTAGGTCAAAAATTCGTAAAAACCGGTGCTCTCGCTTTTTTCTGGGTAGCGGTAAGAGAGAGGATGACCTGGAGATATGGGGAAAGGGGTTATAGATATCTTTTACTTGATGCCGGGCATATTTGTCAGAACCTTTATTTAAGTGGTCTTTCCTTAGGATGTGGGACCTGTGCTATTGCAGCTTTTGAGGATGATGACTTAAATAGTGTTCTGGATTTGGATGGCCAAGACGAATTCGTAGTCTATGGTGCATCTCTTGGCAAAAGAAGGAATCCCTTAGAATAACTTTACAAGTAACCAAATTAATGAAGGACAATAAAATTTTAAAAAAAGAGGCTTATTATGGTTGAAAATATTTTAGAAGTCATGGAACAGGATAAGTTTGCCAAGTACGTTGGTATTAAGATAATCGAAGCTGGGGACGGGAAAGCGAAAGGACGGCTCCAGGCTGATGAAAATCATCTCAATGCCCTGGGAATAGTCCAAGGTGGAGCAATCTTTTCTTTAGCGGATACAACTCTTGCGGCTGCCTCAAATTCCAGAGAAGGGACTGCGGTGGCCGCTAATGTGAGTATTTCTTACTTTAAGGCTGCACAGCAGGGAATTCTGATTGCCAGAGCTAAGGAAATATCACTAAATCGAAAATTAGCCACCTATTTGGTTGAAGTTACTGATGAACAAGAAGATCTGATTGCACTATTTCAGGGGACTGTTTATAGAAAAGAATAAAGGGGTAATAAGAGTTACTTTGATAATTAGGACAAAAGTAAAAGCAATGCTATTAAAAAATATCATAGTAATGTGGAAAAGGGGACGATGCGAAACTAAAGTTTCGTTACGTCCCCTAATAAATAGAAGATGCCGGGAGCAGGAAATATTAAAACAGGAAATTGTTGAAGTAAACTAACGATTAGAGGTCTTTTGGCCTGAATGTATCACATTGGGTTTCGCCGGATTCTTTAGAACGTCTGACACTATTGTGGTTGACCTGAATCATTGGTGCCTGACACATTACATTCCTGTTATACTCACATTCCAGGACTGAGCATTTGATTTTACTCATTGTTTGCACACCTCCTATAGTGTATAAAAATCAAGATTTGCTTTGCCTATTATTATGGACAGTTTTCATTTTTATATGTCTTATCAAACGTGATGAACCCCTGTGGAAATTCGGACAAAGAAGAAGACCGCTTGAGAATAATTCAAGCAGTCCTCCTCTTATAACTTATAATTAGGCTGTGCCATTTGTGTTAGAAAGATTAAGAACAGAGATAATAAGACGCTTCAGATTAGAGATATTAGAAGATGACGCCTAATGCGATAAGGATTAAGATAGCGATGGCAATGATTCCTGCTCCATAGCCGCCGCCGTAGCCATAGCCGCCGCCGTAGC
>CALBJS010000101.1 GCA_937892995.1 uncultured Peptococcaceae bacterium
GTATTGTATATCGATAAAGGGAGTGGATTATATTGGGAAAGAAAAAAGCTAAGCTAGGTTTTGGGGTGATCGGGTGCGGTCGTATTGCCCCTAAACATACCGAATCTATAATGGCTATCCCGGAAGCAGAACTAATCGCTGTTTGCGATCTTGTTCCCGAGAAGGCTGAGGATTTTGCCCATAGGTATAAGGCCGAAGCCTATCTTGATTATCAGGAACTTCTCAAGAGAGAAGACATAGATATCGTCACCATTGCTACTCCCAGTGGGAATCATGCTGAACTCGGAATTGCCGCTGCCCAAGCGGGTAAACATGTTATGGTGGAAAAACCGATGGCCATGACCCTTAATGAGGCCGACCTTCTGATCAAAACCTGTAAAGAATGTGGAGTGAAGCTCGGGGTTATCCACCAAAATCGTTTTAATAAATCTATAAAAGTTTTAAGAGCCGCTTTAGAAGCAGGACGCTTCGGCAAACTTACCCATGGCCAAGCCACAGTTCGCTGGAACCGTAATCAGGAATATTACGCTCAGGCCCCTTGGCGGGGTACCAAGCTTCAGGATGGCGGAGTACTAATGAATCAATCCATTCATAATATCGATCTTCTCCAATGGATGTTAGGGCCTGTAGATTCTGTCTATGGTTACACCGCTACAGCCTTAAGAAAGATCGAGATGGAAGATGTGGCAGGTGCTGTAATTCGCTTTAAAAACGGAGCTATCGGCTTGATCGAAGCCGCCGCTACTATCTACCCTAAGAACATTGAAGAGACCCTTAATATTTTCGGGGAAACCGGCTCGGTGATTATCGGAGGGATTGCTGTTAACAGAGTGGAAGTCTGGGAATTTCCCGATAGCGAAGCAGAGAAAGGGCAGATCTTTGCTTCCCAGGAGAGCGATCCGCCGACTATCTATGGCTTCGGACATCGTGAAATCATCGAAGATATGATTAAAGCTGTTAAAACTGATGGAACTCCTGCCGTTTCCGGCGAAGAAGGGCGGAAGGCTTTAGAGATTATTCTGGCAATTTATAAATGCCAGGAAACAGGTCTTCCGGTGAAGTTTCCCCTAAACGAGAATTTTTAGCTTAGTTACTTTTCTAGCTAAGCCTATTGCCAAAAGTGGCTGAATATGAGCTCTAAGCCCTGTTCAGCTACCTTACTTAGGTATTAGTGGAAAATCTTACCGAACCGGGACAGCTCACTTCTTTCCAAAGGTAACATATTTTATATTACACCTAGCCGGAAAGGAGATATAGCGAATGGGAATACCCCCTATGATTCCAGACTATCAACGGACGATTATGCTGGTCATGCCTGCCGTCAGGCATAGCCTAAGGGAAACCAGGCCGGTAAGTGTAAAACATTCGGTAACTGAAGCTGCTCTCATTTCTTACCTAATCGGCAGAGGCTATGATTATCATCAGGCTGTTCGTATCGTGGAGTCTTGGGAATGTTATGAAAGTTTTCCAAGGTAATTAGGCGTTACTCTATTATTATTCAGGAGGAAAATACGGCTCCAGCCAAGTGCTAAGCCGTATTAATTATTCTAAGGTAAGGATTTGGAAGTATTCAGAACCTCCTTTTTATAGTAAAATATTGCTAGATATTACGAAAAAATAATGCTTAAAGCCTAAAGGTGTCCTAAGAACACCAAGGTTTATTGCTTGGAAAGAAGGTTCGATCTTTGAAGAATATCATTCATCCCAGCTCTCTAGTCGCCGGGAGTGCGGTCATCGAAAACAAAGTTAAGGTTGCTCCTTTTTGTGTAATCGGGGAGAATGTCTCCATAGGTGAAGGAACAGTTTTGCTACCGGGTTGTGTACTGGCTGACGGGGTTAAAGTCGGCCCCGGTGCTAAGCTGGGGGCTCATGTTACCCTGGGAGAGAGCACCGTACTCCAAGCAGGGGTAACTATCGGAGACCATACCGTTATCCATC
>CALBJS010000102.1 GCA_937892995.1 uncultured Peptococcaceae bacterium
TGATTATTCCTGCGGTCAGACCCATAATAAGGATTGCAGGAATAATCCTGCTCACAAAAGTCCCTAAGGAAAAACCCACACTAAGAGCATCCAGGCTGACACTAGCGGCTAAGCCATACATACCCCAACCCTTCAGGCTAGGAATAGCACTTTTGGTTTCCCCGCCTTTTAGGGCACCCCAAATCATCTTTCCACCTAGCCAGAATAAAAGAAGTGCTCCAATCCCAATGGCTATATCGCCAAAGAGATTTCCCAGCTTTTGTCCTACCCAAAGGCCAAACAGGGGCATGAGGACATGAAATATCGCGACTACTAAGGCTAAGCGTATAGCAATTCTATTCCGTATACCTAGGAGCCCAAGTGCTAGGGAAAAAGAGAAAGCATCCATTCCTAAGGCTACAGAAACAGCTATTATCCAAGCAATTTCCAAAATTGCTTCCTCCAATCATTTACATTACTCTTACAATCCTAATTCATATTTCAAATATCAGATTTTCTCCGTCTTTTTTAAATTCCCTTTGCCCACTGCTTTCTTCAAGCGATTCATAAAAGCTAACCCTATTCCTTCTTCCGGCATATCTTCCGCAAGGATAATCTCGATATCTTCTTCATCACATATCCTTAAGGCCTCAAAAAGACGGCTAGCTGCTTCCCTAGGTTTCTCTCTGGTACCGAGGGTAAATAATAAATCTATCTTGCCCAGTGCTTCCGCCGTTAAGGAGGCTACAGTCTCCTCCAGACAGATAAGGGCAACTCTCTTGTTCGATTTTTCGCCCTCTAAACGCCGGCCCAACTCTTCGACCTTTTCTTGGCTCTGGCCACTGATAAGTTGTATCTCGCCTTTAGGAGCATAATGTCTATATTTCATGCCTGGTGATCTGGGCTGAGATAGAACCTCAGATTTTCCCTTGGCACCCTTATCGATCTCTACCCGACCAAGAACCTTAGCAAGTTGCTCAAGTGTTACACCACCCGGACGAAGGATAATTGGTATTTCGCCAGATAAATCTAAGACTGTAGATTCCAACCCAACAATACATTTTCCGGCATCGATAAGCAACGGAATTTTGTCTTGAAAGTCCTGCCAGACATGTTTGCCTTCAGTTGGACTAGGCTTGCCCGAGATATTGGCACTGGGAGCGGCCACAGGGCACCCTGCCATGGCAATAAGTGCTAAAGCCACGGGATGAGAAGGCATACGTACTGCTACTGTCTGAAGATTGCCACTCACGATATCAGGAACGATCTTATTCTTGGGAAGTACTAGAGTTAAAGGGCCTGGCCAGAACTCACGAGCACAGATCTCGGCTTCATCGGGCCATTCTTTAACGATCTTCTTAGCCTCCCTGATTGAAGTTACATGAACGATAAGGGGATTATCTGCCGGACGTCCTTTTATGGCAAAAATTCTTGCACAGGCCCTTTCATTTAGGGCGTCGGCTCCAAGTCCGTAGACAGTCTCCGTAGGAAAAGCAACAACTTCTCCTTGGCAGAGGAGTTCTGCTCCTTCCCTTACAGCGTCTTCGAGCGAATTCCCGTCACATAGTGAGGTCTTGTTTTCGGGGTCTACGTAAATCCTTTTGGTTTCCATTCTATCTCCTAATATTATTCTCAGCGAAAAGGACCCTGTCCAAATTTTATTCCTTTTCGGCCAGTACTATTCTATCCAAATCTGCATAATCGTGGAAAACAACTGTCTTATAACCTCTATTTTTAAAAAGCTGCGTTATCTGCAATCCTTGAGAGTGTCCGATCTCCATCATTATCATCCCGCCCGGGGATAGATAAGCTTCCCCTTCCAAGGCTATTCTGCGGTAAAAATCCAGCCCATCCGCTCCCCCCAATAAAGCTAGCCTAGGCTCTTGCCTGACCTCCGGGGAGCATAGATGATATTCCGCTTCAGAAACATATGGGGGGTTAGACACAATAAGATCAAAGTGCTCTCCTTGGACCGGCTGGAAGAGATCTCCCTGGCGGAAATCTATCTTGACTTGCATCCTCGCTGCGTTTTCCATGGCTACAGTCAAAGCATCCGGGGATATATCTACCGCTACGATTGAGCCTAAAGACCAATAGTAAGCTAGAGAAATCGCTATAGAACCGCTGCCGGTACAAAGATCCAGCACCCTTGCTTGCTTGCTTATAGTCTTATTCTTCCCCATTTCCAGGATTTTTTCGATAAGAAGCTCCGTTTCCGGCCTGGGTATAAGGACATTCGGGTCTACATAAAATTCAAGACCCATAAATTCACGGGCCTTAAGTAAATAAGCAAGCGGTTCCCTGTTCCCCCGTTTTTCAAGGAGTTCAGCATATATTTTCTTTTCCTTAGCCGAAACTTCCCGGCTAAGCTCCAAGTAGAGCTTAACCCTGGATACCCCTCGGACAAAGGCCAGAAGGAGATCCGCCTCCGTCCGGGCCTCAGGAACCCCGGAGTTTTCGAGATGCTTTGTTCCTAGCTTTAATAAATCGCTGATTTTAGAGACAGCGAGAATTTCTTCCATAATCTTCAATCCTAAACAGAAGCTTTGAGCCTTGCGGCTTGATCAGCCGTAATCAAGGCATCTATAATTTCATCGATATCCCCTAAGAGAATGTTTTCCAGTCTATGCAAGGTAAGACCAATACGGTGATCAGACACCCTGCCTTGAGGATAGTTATAGGTGCGAATACGTTCACTTCTGTCTCCGGTCCCTACTTGACTTTTACGTTCTTGAGCTATTTCTCCCATCGCATCTTCTTGAGCCTTTTCCAGTAGTCTAGCTCTTAAGACCTTCATGGCCTTATCCTTATTCTTATGTTGGGACTTTTCATCCTGACAAGATACTACTATACCTGAGGGCAGATGGGTAATGCGGACCGCTGATTGTGTCGTGTTAACAGACTGTCCCCCTGGCCCGCTGGAACAAAAGATATCAATCCTGATATCATTAGGATTGATCGCCACATCCACTTCTTCGGCTTCCGGTAATACGGCCACCGTAGCCGTAGAGGTATGAATCCTTCCTCCCGACTCGGTGGTAGGGATACGTTGAACCCTATGAACACCACTTTCAAATTTCAGCCGACTATAGGCCCCACGACCTTCGATCATAAAAATAATCTCTTTAAAACCGCCAATATCGGTAAAGTTTGCACTAAGTGTCTCTGTTTCCCAATTATGATTCTCGGCGTACTTAGTATACATTTTATAGAGAACTCCTGCGAACAAAGCGGCTTCCTCCCCGCCGGCACCTGCCCTGATCTCTATAATCACGTTTTTCTCGTCATTAGGATCCTTGGGCAAAAGTAAAACCTTCAATTCCTCTTCCAGTTTCTTTTTGTTCTCTAAGAGTTCCTCTTGCTCGAGTTCTGCCATCTCCACCATTTCAGGATCCAGCTCTTCAGCTAAAAGGACTTCTACACCTTCAAGCTGACTAACTACATTTTTGAACTCCCGATATACCATTACAGTATCTGAGAGACTCGCCTGGCTTTTAGCATGTTTTTGGAATTCCGACTGATTAGCTATTACTTCGGATTTTGAAAGAAGCTCGGTCAGTTCATTATATTTTTTTTCAATCTCTTCCAGCCTTTTTAGCATGCTTGATCTCTCCCACCCAAATTAAAGATAATTAACAATAGAAATAATAAATAATCACCCAATAATTAATTTCATTAGCCTAGATTCCTTTTAATCTTATTTTGCCCTTAGAAAGAAGGATTTAATAATCCTCTATATCTTATGATTAAGAGCTAACTCAGTTCCTGGCCGGTGGCAACTATCCCGTTCAGAGCCGCGATCGCCACTTCAATCTGAGAATCATCCGGCTCCCTCGTAGTAAGCTTCTGCAAGAGCAACCCCGGCACGATTAACCATCTACAAAATCCAGAACCGGCATGCCTTCCAGATATTTTAAGCAGTTCATAAGAAATTCCTGCCACAAGTGGCATCAGCAAGATCCTAGAGAGTATCCTCCACCAAAGTGGTTCTAGGCCTAGGAAAGCAAAAACAAAGATACTGACTACAACTACAATAAGCAAAAAACTTGTCCCACAACGAGGGTGCATCCGGGAATACTTCCGGGTATTTTCCACTATTAATTCTTCCCCGGATTCATACGCATAGATAGCTTTATGCTCAGCCCCGTGGTACTGAAATTCCCTTTGGATATCTTTCATTCTAGAAATAAGGAGAATATATAAAAATAAAATTAATAAACGGATGAAACCTTCAAGTAAATTCTGTAAAACGGTCCCGGGGAAGTAAGTATCCAACAAATGAGCAGAAGCTGTCGGTATCCCTACAAACAGCAAAATACCTGCTCCAAAAGCAATCATAATGGTGAGGGCCATCTCCCAGAAACTGAGTTCTTCTCCCTCTTCCTCTCCTACGGCCCGATTGGCTGAGAACATCAACGCTTTCGTCCCCAGAACCAAAGACTCCAACAGGGCCACGAAACCACGAATTATTGGCAGCTTGAGAAGAGGTTTTTGGGACCAAGGATTGATCTTTTCATTGGTAATCTCAATCTCCCCATTGGGTAATCGGATAGCCATAGCTATGGCTCGTGGTCCTCGCATCATTACCCCCTCTATCAAGGCCTGACCACCGTATTGAACAGGTTTGCTCATTCTACATACACCTCCGACAACCATACACTTCCCCGAACGGATAGGCACCGTGGGGAAACCCAAGTGCCGTGCTTAAACCCAAGTACTATAATACTCTACTATTGGTGTGGCACTTTGCTAACGCTACGTTTAATAATTCGAAAAGCAGAGCTTCCGCTCTGCTCCTTTTCCTTCAACTGGCAACGACCGCAGGCCGTTGTTATTGTAATCCATATTTCTTTTTAAAACGGTCAACACGTCCACCGGCATCAACAAATCTCTGAACCCCTGTGTAGAAAGGATGGCACTTCGAACATATCTCTACTTTTATATCTTTCCTTGTGCTACCTGTTTCTATAACATTACCACAGGCACAGCTAATGGTAGTTTGCTGGTATTTAGGATGAATTTTTTCTTTCACGATCAGTCACCTTCCTTCTCAATGAGTTCGAGTTCCAAAAAACACTGTCAACTTTGGATATTTTAGCATAACTCACGGCATAAGGTCAAGAAGTTTGCAAGAAGTTTAAACTGATTTTGCGGTGATTAATACCGTTAACCTTTTTTCTTTATTTTAGTAGGCACCCTTTATTGCATATTTAGGTTTCTTAGCAAAATAATGTTTGGCTTTAATAAAACGCACTGTTCCGGTTTTACCCCTCATGACCACGCTGTGGGTTGTGGCTCCATCGCTATTAAAATGTACCCCTTTGAGCAGAGGCCCTTCCGTAATACCCGTGGCCGCGAAGAAAATATCATCTGTGCCGACCAGTTCATCAAGGGTAAGAAGCTTATTAATATTAGTAATTCCCAATACTTCAGCCCTCCTAATATCTGCTTCATTCTCGGGCCAGAGTCTACCCTGCAACTCCCCACCCATACAGCGTAAGGCCGCGGCAGCCAATACCCCTTCAGGGGCCCCACCTATACCCATCATGATATCAATACCACTGCCTTCTATCGCACAAGCTACAGCAGGGGCTACGTCACCATCCGTAATCAGGCGGATTCGAGAACCACATTCCCTTATTTGCCTGATTAGTTCATAATGACGTGGTCTATCTAAGACAACAACAGTTAGATCCTGAACCGTTTTATGCAATGCTTTAGCTACATTCTCTAGGTTCTCACCAACAGGGGCATCTATATGAATACTCCCGGAAGCCTGGGGGCCAACAGCAATCTTATCCATATACATATCCGGAGCATGAAGTAAACAGTGCCTCTTTGTTACGGCTAAGACAGCAATAGCACCAGGCATACCTTTAGCTACCAAATTGGTGCCCTCTAAGGGGTCAACAGCTACATCGACTTCTGGCTTTTCCCCAGTTCCTAGTTTTTCTCCGATGTAAAGCATCGGAGCCTCATCCATTTCCCCTTCGCCGATAACGACCGTACCATCCATATGTACTGTGTCGAATAAAGACCTCATAGCCTCTACCGCTGCGTCATCGGCCGCATCTTTTTGCCCCATCCCAACCCACCGGGCTGAGGCCAGAGCAGCCGCTTCCGTAACTCTTGCGAACTCCATAGTAAGCTCTCGTTCCATTTCCATTCCCTCCCTTAAAAAAATCCCTACAGTAATTCAATATGCCTTTTTACGCCTTTCTATCCATCTGCGAAAATGATAATCTATTACATTATATCAAAAACGAAGAAGGGACAAAATGGATTCCCTTTGAAAAATCATCTAAAGTTTCTTCCAATCGGCTAAAAACTTTTCTATTCCGGCACTCGTTAAGGGATGTAGGGCAAGCTGTTTTAAAACTCCAAAAGGTATCGTAGCAAAATCAGCCCCTATCTTAGCTGCCTCCAGAACATGAACGGGATTACGGATACTAGCAGCAATGACCGCACAGTCCAGATCATGAACAGCAAAGACCTCACAGATATCGGATAAGAGATTTATCCCCACTTCACCGATATCATCCAGCCTTCCCAAAAAAGGGCTTACATAGGATGCCCCGGCTCTCGCTGCCAACAAAGCCTGAATAGGAGTAAATACCAAGGTGACATTAGTCCGAACTCCTTCTTGAGCAAGGATCTTCACAGCCCTTAGCCCTTCGGTGATCATCGGGATTTTCACGACGATGTTCGGATGAATGTTAGCCAACTGCCTAGCTTCAGTCAACATCCCCTCATAATCTAAAGCAATAACTTCCGCACTTATCGGTCCATCTACGATACCGACAATTTTGCGGATCAAAGTATGGAAATCTTCCCCTTCTTTGGCCACTAAACTCGGATTAGTAGTAACGCCCGTAATCACACCCATTTCCCAGGCTCTAGAAATCTCTTCAAGGTTGGCAGAATCTAAGAAAAAACGCATATTTTTTAACCTCCTTAGCATATCTAAACTTGATTCGTACTAGCTTTTAAAACAAAGCCCAATTAAGTCACTACATTTAAGGCAGCAACCTAGAGATTCGGGACTTTTTCAGAGCCCCGAACCTAACTCCTGTTTAGAATACGCTTAGGCTCTGAATATTATGCTTTACCACTGCTGCCAAAAATACGAATCTTTTCTCTGATAACTTGAATTGCTGCTTCTCTGGCCGGTCCAAGAACCTTTCTGGGGTCAATCTCCCTAGGGTTTTCCGCCAAAACCTTTCGGGCAGCTTCCGTAAAGGCTTCCCTAATATTTGTATCGATATTTACTTTAGCAACCCCTAAGGAAATAGCTTCCCGAATAGTATCATCGGGCACACCTGAAGAGCCGTGAAGAACTATAGGGGTTGATACCTTCTTGACAATTTCCTTTAGTCTTCCGATGTCAAGCTTGGGAATTCCTTTATACTGACCATGAGCGGTCCCTATAGCGATAGCCAGGGCATCCACCCC
>CALBJS010000103.1 GCA_937892995.1 uncultured Peptococcaceae bacterium
ATGGTGCCTTCTGTCGGCCCCATTTTATCACTGTCGTATTTTTGCAATCCCATTACGATGTCTCGTACAATTGGATTAGGTACTTTGTTACTATTACTTTTATTCCTAAATGTAAATATCCCACATAAAAAAATCCGATATGTATGTTACATCGTTGCGGTGCCAGTATTATGTGCCATGTTATTCTCAATGCTCTTAACAGGGTCTAGAGGACCATTATTATTTGTATTCATTGCCTTTATATTCGTTTTTGCATTTTATATCAGACAGATTCGGTGGAGTTGGGCTAAAGTATTTATTGTTTTGTGTTTAATTATCTTTATAGTTGCTATACCCAAGGGTTTACGGTTTGCGAATATTGAGTTTCCTAGTATATCTCGCATAACTCATGAAATGAATTCTATGGGTAATAATCCAAGCGATATCAGTAGAATAAAAATGTTTGCAACAGCTATAGACATCTTTTTAGATTCAAAAGCTTTAGGAGTTGGTACGGGAGGATACTTATGCCTTTATAATAACGTAAAGTATATGTATCCACATAACTTGTTTCTTGAAGTCGCGGCGGAGCAAGGAATGGTTGGGGTGATGATATTGTTATCTAGTGTTTATATAGCTTGTCGTCGATTTGTTGAACTTATGAAATCAAAAAACAAACTTTTCAATACCTTTCTTATCATTAACTTATTCGCTCTTTGGTTGTATGCATTTTTTAATTCACTTGTTTCTATGGATGTAAGCGGGAATTATTATTTTTGGATCTTTGGAGGTTTAATTATGTTGGTTAAATATGACCATATTATGTATGATGATGTAGCTATCGCTGATGACATTAAATAAGATATAATTAAGAAAAGGTGCATAATATGAGAATAATATTTCATTACCCTGCTGACATTTTTTATAATCAAAATATATCCGGTTTTTCTGGTAGCAGCATAAGACCCCAAAAGATGCTTCAGGCTTTCTGCGAATTGGGTTGTGTTGTAGATACGGTATGGGGCCAAGCGTCAGAAAGAAAAGCCCAAATATCGGAAATCAAAAAGAATGTTAATAACGGGATGAAATATGATTTTATTTATTCGGAATCCTCAACTATGCCTACATTACTTACGGAGCCAAGTCATCTACCTGTATCTCCAACACTCGACTTCGGGTTATTAGGTTGGGCCAAAAAAAACGGTGTCCCGGTAGGTCTTTATTATAGAGATATCCATTGGCGTTTTGAACAATATAAAAAACAGGTTAGCTGGTATAAACGCTGGATAGCTATACCTTTTTATCATTTAGATTTATTCCTATATCACCGAGTAGTTGATCAACTTTTTTTGCCCAACTTAGCGATGTTGAATGAACTACCAGAAGCTTGGATTGGAGATCAGGTACACGAGCTCCCACCGGGAGGGGATTTATGCGAAGAAGGATCGAGATCGGCAAAAAGTATAACCCGGAAAATACCACCTTTAAATTTACTATATGTGGGTGGGGTACGTCCTCCATTATATAACTTATCGTTAGTATTTGACGGTTTAGCAGGATTCTCTCCTAAACAGGTTCAATTGACTTTATGCTGTAGGGAAAGGGAATGGCAAAACTGCAATACACATTATATCGTGCCTAAAACCCAAACATTGCACATAATCCATGAGCATGGTGATGCCTTAAAACAGCACTATTTCAATAGCGATGTTGCCTTATTATTGTTTGAGCCGTTTCCGTACTGGAATTTTGCTCTCCCTTTAAAACTGTTTGAATCAATCTGTTATGCAGTTCCAGTTGTTGCCCCCGTAGGGACCGCAGTAGGCGAATTTGTGCAAAGGGAAGGGGTTGGATGGGTGATTAAGCCGGATGCTGAAAGTTTTCAGCGCTGGCTTATATATGTTCTGGAACACCCAGATGAGTTAGAGGAAAAACGAAAGATAGTTAGAGGACGTGCAGTACACCATACATGGCAAGAACGTGCAAAAGAAGTTATTAGGACTTTAACCGGGAGGCTCATATGAAAATCGCATTTTTGGCAGCGGGCGACTCAATACATACTATTAGATGGGTTAACGCTTTGGCAAAGCGGGGACATGAGGTACACTTGCTAACAATGCACGCTTCTGGTGAAGCCTTGCACGAGAATGTGTTCGAATATATCCTGCGTTACCCCTCTCCTTTGGGTTATTATTTGAATATGTTTCATGTCAGAAGGGTACTCAATGTCATAAAACCTGATCTCCTACACGCTCACTATGCATCGGGCTATGGTACCTTGGCTCGCTTGAGTGGCTACAAGCCATACCTGCTTTCTGTATGGGGAAGTGATGTTTACGATTTTCCGGAGGAAAGTTGCATCAAAGAATATGTTTTGCGAAAAAATCTTGCCAGTGCGGACAGAATTACTTCAACCAGTCATTGTATGAAAGTGCAAACTGAAAAATATATTAAGACACAATGTCCAATCGAAGTTATTCCATTTGGTGTAGACTTAGAAATATTTTGCCCGATACTTAATAGCGATTCTGAAAAAATATCCATAGGTATGGAGATCGGAAGAGCACACGTCTGAACTTCAGTCACGCC
>CALBJS010000104.1 GCA_937892995.1 uncultured Peptococcaceae bacterium
CTTTTTTAACGGGTCAATCTTATGGGGTATCCCTCCTAAAATCTTGACAATTTCGATCCCCAGTTCTTCGCCCTCCTGCTTACTACCTTCTATCCCAAAATGAGCACCCTTCATTAAGGTAAGAGCACTATCCACATCAGCAAAAGCCTGAAGAGGGTGAAGAGATAGGTAATTAACCTCCAGCAAGGGATCTTTGCACATTGCTGCCGAGCTGACAGAGCCTGAGCAGTGAACCCAGGTTTGCCCTGTTTTTCTTTTCTTAAGCTCTGCTAAGAGTTCAGCTGTTTTTTCTATCGCTCCATCCAGGGTAGTAATAAAAATAATGTCAGCCTCCATGGACAATTCACTTAGTTCCAAATGTTTCCTCTCAAGATATTTGCAAAAACGATTATAAGAAGCTTGGCCACGAGTATTTACCCCTACGCACTCCAAGCCAGCTTTTTCTAAGAGAACCGCCAGGGCTGTACCGACTACCCCAGTCCCGATAACTGCGAATTTCTTTTTATCTATTGGCAAAAAAATACACCTCACTACCTGGTGAAGGTGTCTTGATTTTAAGCAAATTTAATATTTGCCCTGCCTTCACCGTCCCAGTAGAATATCCAAGCGGTTAATGCACGAAGCACTAAAAAAAGTCAAAATACAAACTGATACTAAAATTTTGGGAGCATTTTACTTACGGTACAATTCCAGAGGATATTGTCCGTATTTCCTTGTCTATTATAAAGTATAATCGTCCTTGAGGAAAGGTATTTTTCCAACTTTTCCTTGGCCCTTTACTTCCCAAGCCATTTTTCCTGAAGGAAGTAGGAGATTAGGCTCTATTTCCCTCAACGGGGCCAGAACAAATTCTCTTTCTTCCAAATAAGGATGAGGCAAGATAAGTTCTTTGGTCTTCATTATTATATTATTATAAGTAAGAATATCGATATCGATTGTTCTTGGGCCCCAACGAACTAACCGCGTCCTCCCTAGTTTTTCTTCAATTTGTTGACATTTATGTAGTAATTCAAGAGGATCCAACATGGATTCTATCTCTGCAACCAGATTTAAGAAAGAATCTTGTTCTATTCCCCCCCAAGGCTCTGTCTCATAAAACCCGGAGATTTTCTTTATTCTTAAAGCCGAAAGATTATCCAAATATTCAAGAGCCTGTTCAAGATTTTTTTTCCTGTCCCCTTGATTGCTGCCAAGACTTAAGAACCCGGTCATGCTTTTCTCTCCCTAATAATTTCAATAGAAACATCTTTTAAAATTCCTGGAATAGGGGCATTGGGTTTATGTACTTCTACCCTCACTTGGGAACAATCAAAATTATCTAGGATACGGGTAGCTATATATTCTGCAAGGGACTCCAGTAATTTAAATCGCTTATTTTGCACACAATCCTTCACAAGAGTGAATACTTCAGCATAGTTAATGGTGTCCTGAAGATTATCGAACTGAGTAATCCACTTACGAGGATAAAGATCAAGATCGATCACGAATCTTTGGCCGAGAGTTTTTTCTTCTTCCAGCACCCCATGGTAAGCGTAAAACTCCATACCCTTTAAATGGATAATGTTTTGGGTTGCCAGCTTATTTTCTGTCATAGTCCTCTCCTCTTTTCCTCCGGATAATCTGATCAGTCATCAAGGCTGCTTTCTTATTTTCCAAAACATCATGGACCCGAAGGATATCGACCCCCGCAGCTATTCCTAAGGTACCTAAGGCTATAGTCGGTGCAAGTCTCTCTTCAACCGGCAGATTCAAAGTTCTGCCAATCACCGACTTGCGGGATACTCCTAAAAGTATTGGGTAACCGAGAATTTTCAGTTCGTTCAGTCTGTTTAGAACTTCTAGGTTCTGCTCCAGGGTCTTCCCAAAGCCTATCCCCGGATCGACGATAATCCGGTCTTCCGGGATGCCGTTTTTAAGGGCAAGCTCGATACTTTGTTCTAAGAAGGCCAGTAAATCAGCCAACAGATTTTTATACTCTGTATTCTCTTTATTATGCATAATAACAACGGCAGCTTGAGACTCGCCAATGACTTTAGCCATCTCCGGGTCTTTTTGCAAGCCCCAGATGTCATTAATAATATGCACCCCAAGGCTTAAGGCTTTCTCGGCAACCACAGCCTTCTGGGTATCCACCGAGACAGGAACCGGACAGCCGGGGATAATCTCTCTCAAGACCGGTTCCAGCCTCATCCATTCCTCTTCGGCACTTATCTCCGCATGCCCGGGACGGGTGGATTCGGCCCCGATATCCAGAATATCCGCCCCTTCTTGAATGAGCTGTTCCGCGTGTTGAAGTGCGGTTTCCGGAGAGAAGAACCTTCCTCCGTCTGAGAATGAATCCGGTGTGATATTCAGTATTCCCATAAGCAACGTTTTTCTGCCTAATTCCAGTTTATTTCCTTGGTAGCTTAAAGTCTTAATAGGAGACTTCTCTAGAATATTAATTTTTTGCTCTTGCGGATTATCAACTTTCAACAAAGTCACTCTCTTTCACTCAGGCATTTGATAAATACGGCCTGTTTGTTATGTTCTCTGTTTAGAATAATTTACTATTAACACGAATTTATATCTCCTATATAGTAGAATAATTAGCGTAGTTTATCAAGAAAAACTAGCAAAAAGGCTATTAGGTTTGACTATTTCTTTCCAGTGCTTTTTCCTTGATTGTCAATACAAAGTATAACAGTAAGGACAATAAAGCAATGAAAAACCGGGGATATCCCTTTGCTTCTGCCAGGGTAAAAGTAAAGAAGGTACTCGCCCGTGTTTCGGCCAGAGGAGTACTTATCATAAATACCAGATTAAGATATTTGGGATAAGCAGGACTATCAAGGGCAGGCCGTCTTGGAAGATCAAATATTGTAGTGATAAAGGGCTGTTGCCCAGAAGCTTGCGGGGATTGATCAGTTGGAGGAGTGAACTGCTTTGTTTGAACAGACCGGGAAGAGTTAATCGTTGTAAGATGATTAAAAATTTGCCTTATGGCTTTATATTCCGGATAAGCTTGGTTTATTTGGGTGACAAGGATATTACTATTATCTGTGTAAATGGTCGACCATTTTACTATTAGAGTAATAAGCATATCAAATGCAATTATCAGGATAAAACTCAACGGAAAATTAATCCTTATTATTGGGAAATTCAGGAAGAGGACTGGGCTGAATGCCCTGTCAACGAGACGCTGTGTTATATATAAGGAAAAGGATAAAGGTCTGGGCTCATTTATTTTAGACATTTCTCGATCATTAATTATTACAGTTACCCCCTCTCCCCAACCCACACTCCCAATTGGCAAAAATTAGGAGTGATATAGGTATAATATGCTTCTTGTTTCTATAAGTGTTAGCCAAATATAAAAGAACTGCTTCCAAGTCTTACAACCTGAAAGCAGTTCTTATTATACTATCTCGAATTCCTAAAATAACCCCGTAATCTTACCTTCCGCATCTATATCCATATTCATAGCCGCCGGACGTTTTGGCAAGCCGGGCATAGTCATGATATTTCCCGTAATCGCTACTAAGAAGCCTGCCCCTGCCGATAAACGAAGTTCTCTAACCGTAACTGAAAATCCCGTAGGACGACCGAGCCTGGTAGGATCATCCGAGAGGGAGTACTGCGTCTTAGCCATACAGACGGGCAATTCTCCATACCCTAATTGTTCATATCTCTTTAAGGCATTTTCAGCTTCCTTAGTAAAAGAAACACTATCTGCACCGTAAACTTCGCGACAAATTTTTTCTATCTTTACGGCAATAGGTTCATTAAGATCGTAAAGAAGCTTAAATTGAGATTCTTTACTTCCAAGTGTTCTTAGCACTGTCTCCGCAAGTTCGATTCCGCCTTGACCACCTTGAGTGAACACTTCAGATAAGGCAGCTTCTACTCCCAGCCTGCTACATCTTTCCCGCACGAAATCCAATTCAGCCTGAGTATCGGTTGGGAAACGGTTAAGGGCCACTACCGCCGGCACTCCGAATTTTGCGATGTTCTCGATATGTTTTTCCAGATTGGCTATCCCTTGGGATAGAGCTTCCAGATTCTCTGTTCCCAGATTCTCTTTCGCTACTCCGCCATTAGACTTAAGGGCTCTAACCGTGGCAACGATAACGGTAAGATCCGGCTTTAAGCCCGCATAACGACATTTAAGGTTGAAGAACTTCTCAGCACCTAAGTCCGCCCCGAATCCTGCCTCGGTAATAAGATAATCGGTAAGTTTAAGGCCTAATTTAGTTGCTACTACACTGTTGCAGCCGTGAGCTATATTGGCAAAAGGACCGCCATGGATGAAGGCAGGAGTATTCTCTAAGGTTTGAACCAGATTAGGCTTGATGGCATCTTTCATAAGGAGAGCCATAGCCCCTTGAGCCTCAAGATCTCTGGCTGTTATCGGTAGACCATCATAGGTATAGGCCACTACTATCTTCGCAAACCTTTCTTTCAGGTCCATAAGGTCATCAGCAAGGCAAAGAATAGCCATAATCTCGGAGGCAACCGTAATATCAAAGCCATTCTGACGAGGCACTCCATCCATTTTACCGCCAAGACCGATCACAATATTTCGTAAAGCCCGATCGTTCATATCCATCACTCTACGGAAGACAACCTGTCTGGGATCGATATTTAAGGGATTTCCCTGTTGAATAGAATTATCAATCATGGCCGCTAAAAGATTATGGGCCGAAGTTATGGCATGAAAATCCCCTGTAAAGTGGAGATTGATTTCCTCCATGGGAACAGCCTGAGCATATCCCCCCCCTGCTGCCCCGCCCTTAATTCCGAAACAAGGCCCTAAGGATGGTTCGCGCAAGGCTATCATAGATTTCTTCCCTAATTTAAACATCGCTTGTCCAAGGCCAACGGTCGTTGTCGTCTTTCCTTCTCCCGCTGGGGTTGGGTTGATCGCTGTTACCAGAATCAACTTACCATCAGGATTATTCTTAACCCTTTCCCAGACATCAAGGCTAATCTTAGCTTTATACTTGCCATAATATTCAAGATCATCCTCCGCAAGTCCTAGCATAGAGGCGATCTCACTAATAGGCCTCACTTTCGCTTCCTGGGCAATTTGAATATCAGTCTTCAACTTAGTCAGCTCCTTCAGTAATTTAATATGTAGTACAAGCTTTAATCCTAATATCAATTAAGCCTGTGATTCTTAAGAGATAAAGCGAGAGCAGTTCGCTGTTAACCAAGACCAGCAGCAAACTGCCCCTTATAATTATATACTATCTTTATTCTTTGTGCACGTACATTTGTCCACCGAACGTATTAGTTAGTCCTTTTTCACTACTTCCTTCGCATATTCAAAATTATAACCACCTTTATAAGAAGGAATAGTGACGATCTCTCTTAAAATGTCTACCTTCATACCGGCTTGTTTTAGAGGGAGGGCTTCTAATTTAGTAAGGTAATCAAGTAAGACTTCCTGATCGCCTATGGCCAGTATTTCATAGGATGTCCCTCCAATCCTACTTATCGGCACTGAATTCACTAAAAGAGTATTTGTACCGCTCATAACTATCGAAGTAGTACTAACAACCCTTTGACCGTTAATACTGATCGCTTCTGCTCCGGCAAAACGCAGTGTATTAATAATCCTACGTAAGTCATCAGTGTTTAGCGGGAAAAGAACTTGAATGTCCTGGCCACTATCCTGAATTGTCATCCTTACTCCGGGTCCTTTGACGGTGATCGTCCCATCAGATATTCTAAGTTGATCTAGCCTTGCAATAAGAAAAGGATTATCAATTTCTTTATTCCTATGTTTCTCCAGCTCGTCTGTTATTTTCTTGTACTCATCTTGGAGCAGTTTGTTCCTATCTTGCAAAGTATTCATGACTGACTTCATCTGAGTAAGCCTTTCGTTCTTAATCTGCTCAGCAATATTTACTTCTTTTTGGGTTTGGAACTGGAGGGAAATAAGAAAACCGATCGCAACCGCAGCAATGGTTGCCACGGTTATGATATGCTTATTAAACATTTTCTTAACCCTCCTTTGCCGGCTCAGTTAACTTATAGGTATGCTCCTTAGCGGCGGGAACGGTAACAGGATCCTCCGGTACCTCTAATTTACGCGTTATCCCATATTGTTGTTGATATTCACCCAGTTTATCCCAGAAATAAAACTGTAAAGCTGACTTTAAATTCTCTTGGTTACCAATAGCAGTTATTCTATAGGGGGGCATCTGTCTAGTTCCGTTAATCCGGATAAAGGCCCCACTGCAGAAAATCTCAGTATGGGTAGTTACCCGTTGATTATTCACCGCTATCGCTTCCGCACCGCCATTCCATAAGATATTGATGAGCGTTCGGAGATATTCCTCATGAATGACATAGTTTCCAAACTCGTGCTCCCGTTCCAGATCGGAGTCATCTAGAATTATTCGTATTCCTGGTCCCGTAATTTCTACTAAGCCGGCATTCATCCTAGCCTCATTTAATTGCTCCGAAGCAAGTGCTGCCGCACTCTGGCCCGCTTGTAATTTCGTAAGTTCTTTCCAAAGTTTTTCATTTTCCTTAGCTAGCTGTTCATTTTCCAATTCTAGTTGAAGTAGGCTAGGTAAATTAGCATCCGGACGCAGTGTGTCTTGATTTGTCTGATAGTAGGCCTTGATAAGAATCATCGAAAAAATACCGATACCAAGCATCCCTAAAGCAATCAGGCTTAAAGCTATCTTTTTTTTAAACTGCATCTTGCTCACTCCGATAAAAAAACTTATGGTCCATGCGAGAAGTAAATCTTCTGCTTAAAAGGACACCCGGTTACGGGTGTCCTTGTATTTATTCAGTCAGCCATTCTTCCCCGATTTTAGGGTAGCGAAGAACCTCTTCGGGGCAGAAGTACAAGGATATTTCCCTCTCCGCACTTTCGATCGAGTCCGAACCGTGGATTACATTTCTACTGATATCCATGGCGTAACTCCCCCTAATCGAGCCGGGTCCGGCATTGGCAGGGTTGGTAGCCCCCATCATCTCTCTAGCCAAAGCGACCACATTTTTCCCTTCCCAGACCATCGCAATGACCGGAGAAGACATAATATATTCTACTGTCGGTTCAAAAAAAGCTTTTCCTTTGTGTTCTTGATAATGTTCTTCAGCCAGAGATCTATCTACCTGTAATAGTTTCAGGGCTACAAGTTTAAAACCCTTCTTTTCAAATCTAGAGATAATCTCACCGATCAGTCCTCTTTGCACTGCATCCGGTTTTAGCATCAAAAATGTTCTTTCCACCACATGTCCTCCTAATAAAGCTCGGGGCCTTTTTCTTATCTTGACTGCATAGAGTACTTTGTTTTCGAACTATTCTTCAGCATTAGCCAGATTAGATGGGAAGCCATCAAAATTGTCAATTATTTCCTCATCTTCGACCGAGCCCTCTTCATCCTCAATTTGCCCCTTATTAAAAGCTTCCGGCTTAGCACTCTCATCCTGGTTAAACACAGGTTCATTCCTGCGAGTCTCATCATATTTGGCAACTATTTTCTGGAAGCCCTCTGCCTCCAAGGTTTCGTTTTCCATAAGAGCTTGAGCAATAGCATGGAGTGTATCCATTCTTTCAATAATGATATCCTGGGCTTTTTGATAAGCTTCGTCGATAATTCTTCGTACTTCGTTATCGATAGCTTGAGCGACGGACTCACTATAGTTACGATCACGGGCTATATCCCTGCCGAGAAAAACCTGTTCTTCCTTATGACCAAAAGTAATGGGGCCTAATTCCTCAGACATCCCCAGCTCCGTAATCATTTTCCTGACAATCCCACTAGCCCGCTCGAGGTCATTGGATGCCCCGGTGCTAATTTCATGAAGCACTAAAGCCTCAGCCACTCTGCCACCTAAAAGCATGGTCACTTGATCCAGGAGTTGAGATTTTGTCATATAATTGCGGTCTTCCTTAGGAAGAAGTAAGGTGTAGCCCCCAGCCCTGCCCCTGGGAATAATCGATACTTTGTGAAGGGGATCAGTATGAGGAAGATACTCTCCAAGTAGAGCGTGGCCAGCCTCATGGTAAGAGACCAATTTCTTTTCAAAATCACTTATTACTCGACTTTTCTTTTCAGGTCCGGCAATAACTCTCTCGATAGAGTCTTCTAAAGCCTTCATGCTTACTTTCTTGTCATTACGACGAGCCGAAAGCAGAGCGGCCTCATTAACCATATTAGCAAGATCCGCTCCTGTAAAGCCCGGAGTCCTGCGGGCTAAAACTCCAAGATTTACCCCTGCAGCTAAAGGTTTGCCCTTGACATGAACCTTAAGAATTTCCTCTCTACCTTTAATGTCCGGAGCGGTAACAACGACCTGGCGGTCGAACCGTCCCGGACGAAGAAGAGCGGGATCGAGGATATCGGGACGGTTAGTTGCGGCGATAATAATAATACCTTCGTTCCCATTAAAACCATCCATTTCGACCAAGAGCTGATTTAGAGTTTGCTCACGTTCATCGTGGCCGCCACCTAAACCTGCCCCACGTTGACGACCAACCGCGTCGATCTCATCAATAAACACTATACAAGGAGCATTTTTTTTAGCTTGTTCAAAAAGATCTCTGACTCGGGAGGCTCCAACCCCAACAAACATTTCCACGAAATCAGAGCCGCTGATGCTAAAGAAGGGTACCTCTGCTTCTCCAGAGACTGCCTTAGCAAGTAGGGTTTTCCCTGTTCCGGGAGGGCCAAAGAGCAATACTCCTTTCGGGATCTTTGCTCCGATCTCATTAAACTTCTTAGGGGT
>CALBJS010000105.1 GCA_937892995.1 uncultured Peptococcaceae bacterium
ACCACATATCTGATTTCGTGACTAATCGCTCTATACCAGGGGAAACGCTTTCGCAAGCTTTCGCGATTTTCCCTGTTATCAATAGATGTCACGAATTCAGACTAATATTGCTATACCCACTGGGAATTGTCTAATCAATATTTTCAATCACCTTATGTTTTGATTGAAGGGGTGTTTTCGGAAATTAGGCAATTCCATCATCTCTAAGTAAAATCCTGAAAAAATAAAAAACCTTTCATCACTTAAGGACGAAAGGTTAGTTTTCGCGGTACCACCTTAATTTCCCCGCACATTCGCAGAGGCTCAAATAGCGATAACGGGCTAATCCGCTTCAGTCTACTCCCATACAAACTGGTTCTCTCAAGGAGCCAGCCGTATATCTTCAAACGAAGAACTCCCGGACGACTTTCACCTTGAATTATCCGCGGGGTTTTCCAGCCTAAGAACCCCTTTTCTGATCGGAACTTCAGGGTTACTCCTTCCGTTCAATGTCTTTATTATACTTTCTTTCTATAATACATGTTAGTTTTCATTTTTGTCAAGAGCTGATCTCCTTAAGATCGTGTCAACCTACTGTAGGATTTTTTAAAAAGAAACTTATTCCTGCGGCAATTAATACTTTTATCCTTTATAACTCTTTACTTACTAACAGGAAAAAAGCAACAAGGTCGCGAATCTAATAATAGCTATTTATTCCCGGAGGAAAGTAAGATGCTTTATTTTAACAGTGACAGAATCGAAAAAAAGATTATTAAAATCGTTAAAGATTACTCCCTAGCCACTGGAAGTAACTGTTTTGTAATTGATAATAAAGGTATGGAGATCTTTTACGAACATACTTTACATAATCATTGCCAGCTTTGCTCTTTTCTTGCCGATGAAAAAAAACCTTATCCCGCCCATTGCCGCCATTCTCATCTTTATGGTGGTTACCAAGCCGAGCGTTTTGGCGGCTCATATATCTATTTTTGCCCCCTCTCCCTCCTTTTTTGGGCTTCCCCCATCATGATCGACGGAATGAAAGAATTTACCTTAATCGGTGGTCCTGCCTTGCTAATCGCGGCAGATGAATACCTAACAGAAGAAGTATTGCTCAAACATAAAATTGTCGATCATAAACAAGCCATAATTAAAGAGCACATCCACTCCCTTCCATATATTGAAACTCAAAAAGCTAGCAGCTTGGCTGAACTACTTAAAAGCATTGCCATTTCTCTCTCTAAAGAACAAGAAGTCAGTTTGGAACAGAAGAAAATTCTTCTGCAGCAGCAGTCCCGTATCTCCGAATATATTCAATATATTAAAGAAAACAAAGATCAACCTATGCAAGTAACCTCCTATCCCTTGAAAAAAGAACAGGAATTAATCCAATATATCAGTAAAGGGCAGAAAGCTGAGGCCCAACGTTTATTAAATGAGATCCTGGGCTATGTCTTCTTTGCCAGCGGCCAGGAT
>CALBJS010000106.1 GCA_937892995.1 uncultured Peptococcaceae bacterium
CCATAATACCTGCCGGTACAAATTCATTTTCATCTTCATCATACTTATTGCACAATAAATAAACTTCGTTAAAGTCCACTTCTTCTCCTTTAACCAAGGATTGAGTATTTCTTTGTCTCTTCTCAATTGGATGTACGGCATTGCAAATAGGGCACTCCATCTCAATCATTTCAATTAGTTTATCGTTATTCATGGCATTACTCTCCTCGTATAATAGTATTTGTGAGGTTTAAGTTTAATAATTTCCAGTTACAAACCTCGGACTGGATCAACATTTATCCATATATTAACTGGAAGTAATATAATGATCCTTGAAAGTTAAATATAGTTGTTTATTCTTAACTGTATAAATAACAGTTAAGCAATTACGAAAATTTTTGAAATGGAAGGAGGGCGTAGCCCGACTAGAATTTCAAAAATTTTCGGCGGCTCCGCCGACCCCTATAATGAATTTTTGCTGTTGAACTTTACTAATGCTCGTGTAACAATAAACTTAGGCTATTGAGGACGGTTCTGATCTCTCCTGTAGGACACGCTGTGTCTCTTCTATTAAAGTCAGTTCCCCTGGCCTGATGTTAGCTTTAAACCGCTGGGTGTTTGCTCTAATTAACTCTCTCCTGTATGGCAGTTCAAGGAGTTGTGCATGGAGTTCTTAGAGGCGTATTCTAATTGCGAGGATGTTGATGCATCAGGGTACCACGGGCATTAGTAAAGTTCAATAGCTTATAAATCATGAATGAAGGAGGTGATTTCAATGTCAAATTCATTACTGGTCGGTATTGATGTCAGTCTCAAAGACAACAAAGTACGTATCCTCCATCCTGATGGAACCAGTCTTTCAAAATTTGTTGTCTTCAACTCCGAGCCCGGTGCAAAAAGCCTTTCTAAAAAAGTCGTCGGGATAGCGGAAAAGAACAACCTTGACTCTATTGTCATTGGGCTAGAATCTACTTCTGTCTACGGTGATCCTCTTGTTTACTTCTTAAAGCAAGATACCGCTGTGAATAGATTCAATACCAAAATACATGTACTTAACCCCACCCAGGTTAACAAGTTCAAGATGATGTACCCTGACCTCCCCAAAACCGATGATATAGATGCATGGGTTATTGCGGAACATCTACGCTTTGGCCGCATTAACAAGGAGGTTTACATGGACGAGAGGTACAAAGCACTACAAAAACTAACCAGAGCAAGGTTCCATACAGTACAGAACCTCGCAAGGGAGAAAAACTGGTTCTTAAACAACCTGTTCCTGAAGTTTTCTTCCCTTGCTCAGGAGAAGATTTTTTCAGACAGGTATGGAGCTACGTCCATCAGCATCATTGAAGAATTCTTCTCTGTGGATGAAATCTCTTATATGCCAATTGAAGAGCTAGCGGATTTCATCAACAAAAAAGGTAAGGGCCGCTTCGAGAATCCTGAAAAAATAGCTGCCGCTGTTCAGAAGGCAGCCAGAAGTTCATACCGTCTCCCTAAAACGGTTACAAACTCTGTCAATCAGGTTCTTGCTGTATCTTTTCAAGCTATGAACGCTTACAAGGAACAGCTTAAAATCTTTGATAAGGCCATTGAAGAACAAATTAAACTTATTCCTAATACTTTGACCTCCATCAAAGGAATCGGTCCTGTTTACTCTGCTGGGATTATAGCAGAAATCGGCGATATTCATCGTTTCAAGGATCACGCCGCATTGGCTAAGTTTGCGGGTATTGCCTGGACCAAGCATCAGTCAGGCAATTATACGGCTGCGAATACTCGTTTAATTAAGTTTGGCAACCGGTATCTGCGTTATTACCTCATCGAAGCCACAAACAAAGTGAGAATGCACGATCACGAGTTTAAACGCTTCTATGATTTAAAGTACAGCCAAACCCCCAAAACGCCACACAAGAGAGCACTTGCACTAACTGCCAGGAAATTTGTCCGTCTTGTTTATGCTCTGCTGCATAGCAACCGGCTTTATACTCCACCAAAGGGAGAGTAATTTCCATTTGGTTTGCCACTACCTACCATATTTTCCAACTGGTACTCGGTAGGCTTATTGGGGATTCCTCTTTTGTGCTTTTTTAGCACATAATCCATTGGTTTTTGGAAAATTAATTTCCAATTTACTCTTGACATTTAACCGCTGGACTTTTATAAAACACTACTATTTAATTATAATAAATGTTGTGCGATTGGTCAAT
>CALBJS010000107.1 GCA_937892995.1 uncultured Peptococcaceae bacterium
ATAGCGCCTAGCTATCCTTGGGTCTCGTGGAGCTGAACTAGGATTATCTCAACCGGCCCAATTCTTCTGGGCCACTGGAGCTCTCTCCAGCTTCCTAGATAATGCTCCTACCTACCTGGTGTTTATGACAACTGCGGCTAGTTTAGGAGCAACCGAAGGAATAGTAACTACAGTGGGTACCATAGCACCTAAGATGTTATTGGCAGTTTCTTGTGGAGCTGTATTTATGGGTGCTAACACCTATATTGGTAATGCTCCTAACTTTATGGTACGCTCCATTGCCGAAGAGAATAAAATTAAAATGCCTAGTTTCTTCGGTTATATGGGTTGGTCCTTAGTGTTTTTAATACCTTTATTTGTATTAAACACCTTCCTTTTCTTTCGGTAAACCATTCAATTTGTAGATAAGAGATATTTTCTAGATTCTTGAATAATTTTCTTGCTAAAATTGCGTTTAATATGTAATTAGTACAAGCGGCAATTATTGCTGCCGCTTGTACTAATTCGAAAAAATCCTTTATTACTTTCCCAAGAAAGATTATCTTTAGTATTTTATACTAGCTAGAACGACAGAATTATTCATTAGTCAAGGCTGTCGTTCCCCTTGATTTTACCGTTTCCAAATAGCTATTAACTATAATAGACTAAGTAAATCTTACAGTAAAATAGGAGGACAATATGGAAGAAAAAATGTCAAAATTAAAAGAATATCTTCAAATGGAAACTGAACTCCCCTTTGAAGAATTCAAAGAGTACTATTCAAGTCTGATGGAGCAATTAAATAGTGAATATAATGAGATGGATCAGCCTACATGTCTTAAGTCTCGTTTCATCTGTAGTATTGTAAAGTCCAATGCAGAAAGTCGATCCCATAAGAATAAAATTAACGGTAAGGCCTTCAAAAAAATGGCATCAAAATGTGGTTTTTGGATGGAGGCAATAGACTATCGTCTGAAGAAAGAAGGCCTAACTCAAGCCAAAATAGAATTAGAAATGAGTGAAATTAATAATAAAATGTAAGAAATTATTAATCACCTGCAAAAAATACAGTGTTTTATTCCCGGCTCAAAAACGGGATATTTTTAATTATTCCCTTAATCCTCTAATTTGGGGATAAGGACCTAGTTCTGCTGTACTTTCTTTATTTGCTCAGGTATTATTAGGGTAATAAAAACTTGTATGTTAAAATCTTACTTTGCCTTACGGAATCTAAAGTTAATATTACATTCTTGGGGAATCATATATGAAAATAATCCTTACTCATCGTTATCCGGATTTCGATGCCCTCGCCTCAATGGTTGCAGTTCAGAAGATTTATCCCGATGCAGTATTAGTAATTGAGGGAAAATACAGTTCTTTTGTTCAGGATTTTCTTGCCCTGGCTAAAGAACATTTACCTTACTATAAATTAAAAGATATCGATATTGATAAAGTTAAAAAAATTATCCTTGTAGATACCTATGAGCTGAGCCGTTCAATAGGTAATAAGGGTATTCTTGAAATCTTAAGAGATGTTGAGTTGGAAATCTTCGATCATCATCCCTACGCCGGTCCAAAAGATGAAAATATGACAATTGAGATGGTTGGTGCTTGTACGACTATTATTGTTGAGAAGATAATGAATAAAGGTCTTAAACTAAGCAGCTTTGATGCAACCCTCTTAGCTCTAGGTATTTATGATGATACAGGAAGTTTACTCTTTGAAAGCACAACAACCCGCGATCTGCTTGCTGTGGCCTATTTACTTGAGCAGGGGGCCCACCTTGGGGTGATAGCACAATATTTGCGAAAGCCTCTTACCCAAGGGCAGATGATAGTTTTCCAACAGCTATTAGATAATGGAATTACAGAAGTATTTGAAAAAACGCCGGTTTATATTTCTTATGCTGAATGTGAGGAATATTATAGCGGTCTGGCTTTACTAGCCCAAAGAATAGGAGAAATTGAAAGTGCGGATATCTGGTTTGTTGTAGTTAAGATGGTCAACAGAATATATTTAGTAGGAAGATCAAGAGGAATCGGTTTTCCAGTCAATAAAATCATGCAAGTCTTTGGGGGAGCAGGTCATGAAAAAGCTGCTTCAGCAGTAATTAAAGATACTAATGTTCGTTTCGTAATCCAACGATTGAAGAATGAAATTCTCAAATGGGTAGAAAGGCCCAGTCTTGTTAAAGATATTATGAGCTATCCAGTTAAAACGGTATTTCCGGATACGACAATGGAACAGGTCAGCAAAATACTCCTAAAATACGGACATACTGGTGTACCGGTCGTGAAAAACAATAACTTAGTTGGCGTGATTTCCCGTAGGGATGTAGATAAAGCCTTAAAACACGGCTTGCAACATGCACCTGTAAAGGGGTTTATGACTAAAGAGGTGGTGTCGGTCAATCCCGAAGAAAGCTGGGAAGAAATTCAAAAGCTAATGGTCTTATATGATATTGGTAGACTTCCAGTAGTCGAAAATGGTCAATTAGTGGGAATAGTGTCTAGATCGGATGTGTTACGTTTAGTTTATGGTAGTGTTATCCCTACAACAAGTGAACTAGCCAGGGAAAGAAGTATGGCTAGACGAGAAGATATTTTAGACCGGATTCAACGGCTTCCTGAAAAAGTGCAGCATGTTCTGGGTGTGGTCAAAGATTTATCTTCGAGCATGGATTGTGCGGTCTATCTTGTCGGAGGATTTGTCAGGGATTTATTACTTGAAGTTCCATCTACTGATCTAGATATCGTAATAGAAGGTGAAAGCTTAAGTTTTGCCGAAAATCTAAACCAAAAATTATGCTCATCTAAATTAACCTTACATAGCTCTTTTGGAACTGCTCACCTTGAGTTGAATGATGGTACTCATCTTGATATAGCCGGATCTAGGAGGGAGGATTATGATTTTCCCGGTGCTTTACCTACTGTAGAAAAGTCTACTTTAAAAGAAGATTTGTTTCGAAGGGATTTTACTATTAATGCCATGGCTCTATGCCTAAATGAAAGTTGCTTTGGAGAAATCATAGACTACTATGGCGGATTTCGTGATTTACAACAAAAAGAAATTCGCTTTCTCCATAATCTCAGTTTTATTGAGGATCCGACCCGTATTCTTAGGGCTATAAGGTTTGCAGGGCGCTACGGATTTAAGTTAGCTAAAATCACTAGAGATGCTATAGTTACGGCCTTAGAAGCTCAGGTGTTCGCCAATGTAAGCCCTGAAAGATTTACCGAAGAAATTCTACTTATCTATAATGAACCGAATTATCAGGCAATGGGGGAGAAGTTAATTGAATACGGGGTATTTGGCAGTTGGTTTAAATTTGATTTACCTTGGAATTATAGTATCCAAGAAGGTGAAGAAAAACAGTGGCCCTTAGAGAAACGATGGTTAGTTAGTATAAAAGATATTGATAACCTTGGAATTAATAAGATCCTAGAGCAATTAACGCTTAACAAACCTCTTCATAAGATTACTTTGGAATACCTGCGTCTACGCGAGGATCTTAAGCCGGGGATCTTAAGCCCGAGCAAGATAGATGAATTACTCTCCGGTGTTCCCGAAGTATTGATCCAAGTACTCTTATATCAAGATGAATTTGCACAGGTCTTAAAACAGTATATAATAGCTTTGTCTGAAGTAAACATGAAGATAACCGGGGGTAAGCTTATTCAATTAGGTTTTAAGGAAGGACCAATCATAGGGAAAATATTGAGGCAGATCCGTAACCTCTGGCTTGAAGGTAGAATAAGAACTCCTGCTGAAGAAGAGAAGTTTATTGAGGGGTTATTAAATTCGAAAAATGAAGGCTAGAATAAAAATCCCGAACTATTCGTAGTTATTCTGTACACAGAAATAAATATTCCATTTTTTATTCAAATCTAATTCCAGAAGGGAGTAATAAACTTGAAAAAAAGGATCTTAAGCGGTATGCGCCCCACAGGCTCTCTCCATATAGGACATTTAAGCGTGCTTCAGAATTGGGCAGCACTACAGGATGAATACGAATGCTATTTTTCAATAGCCGATTGGCATGCCTTAACGACAGGGTATGAGAAGAAGGTAGACTATAAAGAGTTAATAAGGGAAATGACTTTAGATTGGCTTAGTGTGGGTATTGATCCACAAAAAAGTGCAATCTTCATTCAATCTCAAGTTAAAGAACATGCTGAATTACATTTGTTATTCTCTATGTTCACACCAATATCGTGGTTGGAAAGGGTTCCTACCTATAAAGACCAGCTTCAACAACTAGGTCTAGGTGGCGAGGGAAAAGACCTTCATACTTATGGTTTTCTAGGTTACCCTTTGCTACAGGCAGCAGATATTCTTATTTATAAAGCAACTGCTGTTCCAGTTGGGGAAGATCAGATTCCACATATTGAGCTTAGTCGTGAGGTTGCCCGTAAATTTAATTATCTCTACGAAAGCGTTTTTCCTGAACCACAGGCATTGATCGGAAAAGTACCACTCCTTCCTGGAGTTGATGGTCGCAAGATGAGTAAAAGTTATAATAATACAGTTTCCCTCACTGCCTCTACTGAAGAAATTGGTTCGAAGGTAAGACTAATGATTACCGATCCTCAAAGAATTCGCAAGGATGACCCAGGACATCCTGAAGTTTGTGTTGTATCGAAATTCCATAAGATTTATTCCCCAGATACTCAAAGAATAGAAGAAGAATGCGTTGCTGGAAAAATTGGGTGTGTTGCTTGTAAGAAGTATCTAGCTGAGAACATAGACAAAGTCCTTGCCCCTTATCGAGAAAGAAGGAAATATTGGGAAGTAGAAGGTAAAGTTGAACAGGTTCTCTTAGAGGGTGCTGAAAAATCCAGAAAAACAGTTGCTCAAACTATGAATGAAGTGCGTGAAGCGATGGGTATCTGATGGAAACCAAAAGGCAAGCCCCTTATGTTGAACTTCCAATATTCCAAGGGCCATTGGATCTGCTTTTACATTTAATTCAACAAAATAAAGTAGATATTTATCAGATACCTATAGCTAAGATTGCGGATCAATTTATTGCGACTGTTAAGGAAATGGAAGCTCTTGATATGGATATTACTTCTGAGTTTTTAGTTCTAGCGGCTCAATTATTATATTTAAAATCTCGTCAATTACTTCCCAAACCACAAAAGTCAGAAGAAGAGATCCAGCTTGAAGAAGAACTCAAACGGGATCTGGTAGAAAGGCTGATAACCTATAGAGCCTTTAAGAATATTGCCGCGTACCTAAATACCAAAGAACAATCCTCTGGTAACAAATACTTTAGGCAAATTGATTTCGAAGAAATTCTTGCTAGGCTAAAACCCCCTGATCCTCTATATGGGATTGAGATAAGAGATTTAACTCAAGCCTTTAACTCTGTAATTGCAAGAATAGAGAAAGGTGAAGATATCCCACTCTATGTCCAAGCGGAGGAAATTCCTGTAGAGTTGATGATAACTGACATAATGAGAAGAATGATTTTAAATCCTAGGGGAATGAGATTTACACAATTACTGAGATATAGATCTAAGGTTGAGATAGTGGTAGCATTTATAGCCTTGCTTGAATTGCTTAAAGATGGGAAGATTAAGGCAGAGCAAAGCGAGAATACAAAGGATATATTTTTAGTTCCGACTGAGAAAGCTTGGGATTTTGCTAATGAGGAGTCGGTATGATGTTGTTTCGGGATATGGAAATTGCTGCCTTGGAGGCCTTGTTGTTTGTTGCCAAAGAACCGTTAAGCATTTCGAAGATTGCAGAGATTCTAGAAGTTACTTTGAAGAACGTTAGGGAGCTTATTGAAGTTCTTCAAGAACGATATGATTCAACTTCCAGTGGCCTTGTTCTAATAGAATTAGATAATAGTTTTCGTTTAGGAACCAAACCGGAAATGGCTCGATATATTGAAATTCTCTACAAACAACCATCTCAGATACTTTCTAATGCAGCATTAGAAGTGTTGTCGATAATCGCCTATAAGCAACCTATCACCAGAGGGGAAATAGACTTTATCCGAGGAGTTCAGTCAGAGCGGGCTTTAGCTACACTAGTAGACAAAGGACTTGTTAAAGAAATTGGTCGTAAAAATGGTCCAGGAAGACCGATACTCTATGGAACCACTGAAGAATTTCTACTGCACTTTGGTTTGAAATCACTAAATGAACTGCCCAAACTTGATAGTCTGAATGATTTGCAAAAGGATGATATTTATTCTAGTTAATCTTAGCAAGTTGAAATATCTTAAGTACTATGTTAAAATTATGTGTAATTTTTATTTATCTAAAGGATAGAGGTGCGGTTATTAACAGTAGGTATTCAGAGATGGCAATCGAAGAAGAATACTGAAAGGAATAACTGCCGAAGCTAAGGTCCGAGCCAGGGACTCAGCTGGGCTTATACTGAAATAGTATGAGACTGTCACTTCTGTTACGGGGGTGAAGCACTATCCGGAACCTTGAAACGGTTGCTAACCTGATTTTCGTGGTTTACGGGTAATCCTCGTAAACTTTTTTATTTTTCTAAGGAGGATATTATTGTGGTAAAAAAGGATTTACCGTTTTCTGTCGAAAAACTTGAAAGTATAGCAAAAGAGTATGGAACACCTTTTCACATCTATGACGAAAGTGCGATAATCAAAAATGTTCGCGGGCTTAAAGAGGCTTTTTCTTGGGCTCCAGAATTTAAAGAATACTTTGCCGTTAAGGCTACACCTAATCCCTACATTTTAAAGATTTTGGCCGAAGAAGGGCTGGGAGCTGATTGTAGTTCGCTTCCTGAACTTATTCTTGCTGAAAAGGTAGGCCTTAGGGGAGAAGACATTGTTTTAACATCTAATAATACTCCCGCTCAAGAATATAAGAAGGCACGGGATCTTGGGGCCATAATTAATTTGGATGATATCAGCCATATTGATTTTTTAGATAAGGAAGTTGGGATACCCGAAATGATATCATTCAGATATAATCCAGGTTCTCTTCGCCAAGGTGGTAATTCAATAATAGGTAATCCTGAAGATGCTAAATATGGGGTAACGAGGGAGCAGATATTTGAATGTTATTCGAAGGTAAGGAGTTTAGGAGCTAAAAGATTCGGACTTCACACCATGGTTATTTCTAATGAACTTGATCCTAATTTTTTTATTGAAACTGCAAGAATGATGTTTGAATTAGCTGTAGAATTAAAGCGTAAATTAAATATCTGTATTGAGGTAATAAATCTCGGGGGCGGGATTGGAATTCCTTACCGTCCTGAGCAAGAACCGGTTGATCTTAATTATGTTGGAAAGATGATCGAAAAAGTCTATAACGATACTATTGTACCTAACGGATTAAATCCCATAAAGATTGCTATGGAATGTGGTAGGATGATCACTGGACCGTATGGATATCTTGTATCAAAGGTACTTCACAAAAAAGAAATATATAAAAACTATGTGGGACTTGATTCTTGTATGGCTGATCTAATGCGGCCAGGTATCTATGGTGCCTACCATCATATAAGTGTTATTGGTAAAGAACACTTGCCCTTAGACCATGTATACGATATTGTTGGAAGCCTTTGTGAGAATAATGATAAATTTGCAATTGATAGAGCACTTCCAAAAATTGATATCAACGACTTGATTGTAATCCATGATACAGGAGCACATGGTCACGCAATGGGTTTTAATTATAATGGAAAGCTTAGATCACAAGAACTATTGTTAAAACCGGATAAAACGGTCAATCTAATTAGAAGAGCCGAAACAATTGATGATTATTTTGCTACTCTTGATTTTTCATTGCTCTAAAAAATCTTGGTCATTGTATTTTGAACCAATTAGGACTGCATTTAGGGCACAACCAAGTAATAATATCTCACAACTCCAATATAACCAAAGCAAAAAAATCATTACCCCTCCGATGCTTCCGTAAATCAATGAAAAATTAGTAAAATGCTTAAAATAGTAGGTAAAGGCAAGTGAAATAACAACCCAACCCGTTGCCGCAAATAATGACCCGGGTAATACCATCCTAGATGACACTATCCTGGGTTCATATATAGAATGTGTAGCCATTAAATTTAGAATAATAAAGGTTAGGATCAGTAGTACAAATTGAATAATTAGTTTTAATTTGTGCCAAAGGAGTGGGAAAAAACTGGCAGCTCCCAAGACTTCGAAAAGTGAAGTGCCGATTTTTTCACCAAAAAGTAGAATTATAAAAAAAATAAAAACAGTAACGGTAATAATTAATAAAAAGAGGACAGCCGTTAATTTTAAATTTAGAAATGTACGCTTTTCATTTAAGCCATAAGCCTTAACGATTCCCCTCATCAACGCATTTATTCCATTAAGTGAAGCCCAAAGAGTACCTAACATGCCAAAAGAAAGTAAGGTAAGACTTTGTTTAGAAAAGGTTTCATAAATTATCCCTTCGATTAGGTGATAAGTTTCTTCAGGTAATAGATATCTAACATCTTCGAAAATCTGTTCGCTATCTAGATTCGCATAGCCGGCTAAGGTTAAGAAAAAAGCTAATAATGGAAAGAAGGACAGGATCATATAATATGCAACCTGCCCACCTAATGCCATTAATTCATTTTTATTGACAAGTTCCCAGTATTTGGGGAAAAACTCGTGCCAATTCAAAAAAATCACTTCACAACAATTTTTTTCAATATTTTGTCCTTAAGTATTTAAAAAATATTATTTAATTTTAAAGTTTCCGATTTTGCAATGTCCTTAAACAATATTATTAATGTATTGAGCTCAGCAAGAGAGTGGGGTGTTTCTCTAGTATTATTAAACTGCTGGAGTCTTGTATAGGCCACATCTATACTGTTTAGGGTGTTATGATTAAGTGCAATTGCCCACCATTCCTTTGCTTTCGACCAATATTCGTAGGCCTCATTTGTTTTTATTACTGCTTCATCCCAGTTATCGGAATTAATAAGCATTTCTACTTGTTCAAGTTTAGACTGAACAGTTTCTGACGAATAATTTATCTCCTTGGTTATATACAATGATATTCCAAATAAGATTGCAAATCCTACGCTGATTGCGATTATTGTACGCATAGTACGCAATTATTATCCACCTCATCAAAAAACTATTTAATTTGCTTTCTTTGCTTTTTTTGATAAAAGAGTTTACCCTGAGCATCTACTGTAGCTATAAGAACTTCCTTAGGATTATTAATATTTGCTTTTTTTAATTGTTTTTTGAGCCAATTCTGGCTTACTTCAGCCTTAGAAAAATTTTGGGGCTGGATTACCCCATCCATAATCAAGGTATAAGGTATCTTCTCTGTAGGTATTTTTAGTTTTAAATCATCTGGTGTTACAGGTCGTTTTCCAGACTTTGGTATAACACTAAGTTGGCCATTAGTCTCAAGGATAGCGTACTCCACATCAGCAATATCCGGAATATCTTTTACTCTTAACTGTTCGAGAAGATCACTTATGGTGTAACGCAGTTTTCGTAGCTCATCTTCTAAGATCTGTCCCTTATCGATCAGTATCGTAGGAGTACCGCAAATTACCGCCCGTGATGGAGC
>CALBJS010000108.1 GCA_937892995.1 uncultured Peptococcaceae bacterium
CATTTCCTCAGGTGTATAATAAAATAGGTGGCGAGTTACCATTATTTGCTCCACTACTTTTGGCCCTAAGGCATCAGGAGTTGCCTGCCAGTTTCCAAGCCCCACAATAAGAATACTGCTGTTTTCCTTAAAATCAAAGAGCCTGGCTAGATGCTGGGATAGGATCTTTGTTATTTCTTTATGCTCCTGATAATTATTTTCTTTAATTGCCGGAGCATCTATTGTTATGTAGTTGCCTTTGGGACGCCCTAATTCTTTTTCCCCTTTATTATTGGTTATAGTGATGACAGTCACAGTAGCTTCCTTAAACTCCTCTTTCCTCATAATAACTCCTGAAACTTCCTTGCCGCTTTCCCCTCTGAGAAGGTCATGGGCTTCAGTTGCCAGATCAAGATAAATATTCATTTTTTGATATAAACTGGATTTACTCATTGATAAGCACTCCTATTAATTATTGAAAAAGAACTGGCCGCATGGGCCAGTAAAGATGATGAGAAGGTTAAAAGTTGTAGTTTCGAAACTTTGTTTAGTATGTTTTGTTTTGATGGGAGATATTCATCTATATTCTTTTTGCTTTTTATTTTATTTTTTCGTTAGATAATTGTATAATGAAAGAAGAAACAATATATTGGGATTTTAACGGAAGAAGTAAAATGCGTATTATCTCAGGGAACTGGAAAGGGCATCGGGTAAAAACAGTTAAAGGTCTACTGACTCGCCCGACTTCAGCTAAAGTTAAAGAGGCGATATTTAACATACTTGGGAGTAAGGTTAAGAATGCTAAGGTTTTGGATTTATTTGCCGGAACTGGAAATCTGTCTTGGGAGGCTTTATCTAGAGGTGCAGACGCTGCTGTCTTAGTAGAAAAAAGTAATAGAGCCTGGGAAATAGCAAAGGAAAACCTGGATACTTTAGGGTTTGAAGATAGATCTAAAGTCTTAAAGATGGATGTTTTAAGTTTCTTACATCAGAACAGACGGGAAATATTCGACTTGATCTTTCTTGATCCTCCTTATCACCAAGGGCTTGTTAACAGGGTGTTGTCTATTCTGAAGAATAATTCTCTTTTAGAACCCAATGGGGTTATAATTATCGAGACTGCCTCTGATGAGAAGATTCTGGAGGATATTTTTCCGTTAGAGATCATGATTAGCAAGGAATATGGAGATACAAAGATATGGTTTCTTCAGGAAGCAGAAGAACAAGGGGAGGGATAATTCTTGGAAAATCGTTTATTAGACCTTGTAGAACAATTAGAAGAAGTTTTGGACCGCGGAACAAAGGTTCCCTTAACTGGCAAAATTATGGTGGATGAAGAAGTCGTTCTTGAAATTTTAGATGGGATCCGTTCCGCTCTGCCAGAAGAGATCAGGCAAGCAAATCTTATACTTGCCGAAAGAGATCGCTTGTTAGAAAAAGCTCGCAATGAGGGAGATAAGATAGTAGATCGTGCTCACAAACAAGCAGAATATTTATTACAAGAAGATGAGATCGCCGTTCAATCCAGGGCTTATGCCGAAGATATAGTTAATAAAGCCCAGCAATATTCTCGGGAAGTTAAAGTGGGTGCACTTAAATATTCTGACGACCTGCTTCATGATATGGAAATAAAGTTGGAAGAGACTTTCAAGGCAATTAAGACTAGTCGGGAAGAACTGAATGTTATGGCTCGTTGGGATGAAAAGATCCAAGATAATCTCGATGATTAGAGCGGCTATCTTTTAGCTTTCCGCCAGGCACATCCGATCAAACCGATGACCATCAATAAAAAGATTGTCCCTATAAAATAAAAGGCACTCCATCTTAAGGATAAAAGCCAATTTCTTGTTTCTCCAGTTAAGGAAATAGGGAGACTCATGGCTGGAATCTCACTGAACAACAGTAATATTTGGCTTATTATGAGGGCTAGAAAGGAATGTAAGACTCTACCTAATACAAAGGGTAGGAGGCGGAGATCAGTAGAAGCCGTGAAACTTGCTACTTGGGCCAAAACGGATATCCCCCCCCAACCAAGGATAAAAGTAAGCATACCCACTTGGGAGTTAAGCGATGAAAAAGCACTAATCGTTGCTTTACAGCCGATGGTGCTTTCTATCAACCCTTGGACAAGAGCATTTGCTCCTAATGTGGAGAGTAGCCCACCTGAGATCAGGGTAACACCTTGGGCAAGATAAGCATTGATTCGTAAAATACTCATCAGATGGGTGATTACAGAAAAGAATACTATGAAACCGCCGACGAGAAGGATGGTGGATACGCTTTCATGGACTGCATCGGCTAACATCTTACCGGTTGGTTTTTTGTTTTCTTTTTGCACTAACCTTAATTCCCTCCATGCTCGTCGAAAAGAGAAATCATGTTTGAACCCCGGATTAGGATCCTGGCCATAAAAACGGAAGAGAAGGCCCACGATAAAATTAGAGAGATAGATTGAGCCTGCTATGATTATCCCTAAAGCCGGATTGCTTAACATGCCGGATGCTAGGGCCCCGAACATGAAACCCGGGCTGGGATTGCAGGTGAAAGCCAAAAGTCGCTCGCCTTCTATTCGAGTGATTGCACCTTCTTTCCTCATTTTGCAGGTGAGTATGGCACCAATAGGTATCCCAGAGGTGTGAGTCATAGCTAAGACGAAAGAAGCTTTACCCGGTAAACGGAAGAGTGGCCGCATGAGCGGCTCTAACAGGACCCCCAGGACATGAACAAATCCTTGTTTCATTAAAAGATCGGATACAACAAAAAAAGGAAATAGGGCAGGCAGCAGATAGTTCGCCCAAAGGGACAGCCCTGCGGATGCGGATTTTAGTACTTCTTGGGGATAGTAAAACATGGCACAGATAAGAAGTAAAAAAGGAAGGATTCTCAGGGTAGTTATCACCCAATCACCAGCCTTTATTAATAAAAGTTAGAGATTGTTAATTATATGAACTCATTTACTATCGGATTCTGAAAAATATCTAAGATCTTGACATTATGAAGCGAATCTTAGCTATAGAGTCCAAAAAGTAATAGACTGGATTGCTAATTACTTTCAAGGCTTATAAATAGTTTAATATTTTTCTAAGATGTGGTAGACTCTAGATAGCAAGAAAATTGGGTCGGTTTTAAAAACAAAGATTTAGGGGATTAGACTAGAAAAATGGGTAAAAATATATTGAGGGACTTAAGAGTAGAACGAGAAGCGGCTCCCTAAAATAACAGACCTGATAAGTCTGATATAAAATGGGTGAAAGAAGGAGTAAAGGAGTTGTCGCTATTGAAAGTTCTCGTTATTAACTGTGGAAGTTCATCACTCAAGTACCAACTGATGGATATGGATACCAAGAACTCTTTGGCCAAAGGTCTGGTAGAAAGAATCGGTCTTCCAGGAGCTATGCTTACCCATCGCCCTAAAGACAGCGAGAAGGAAGTAATTACTGCTGAATTGCCTGATCATGTAGCAGCGATAAAGTTAGTGCTGGAAGCTATAGTTGATCCGGAATTTGGTGTTATAAATTCCTTGGCAGATATTGATGCCGTAGGGCACAGGGTTCTGCATGGCGGAGAAAAAGTATCGGGTTCGGTCCTAATTGACGATGCAGTTAAGCAAGCTATTGAAGAATGTATTGAGTTGGGACCTCTTCATAACCCGGCAAATCTGGCGGGGATTTTAGCTTGTGAAAAAATGATACCTGGAACTCCTCAAGTTGCAGTATTTGATACTGCTTTTCATCAATCGATGCCGCCTGAATCGTATCTTTATGGAATACCTTATGAATTATATGAAAAATACAAGATTCGCAGATACGGTTTTCACGGGACATCTCATAAGTATGTAAGCCAAAGAGCTGCCGGGATGTTAGGTAAACGAATAGAAAAACTGAAACTGATCAGTTGTCATTTAGGTAATGGTTCTTCGATTACTGCTATTAAATACGGAAAATCTGTGGAAACTTCGATGGGATTTACTCCGCTTGAAGGGCTGATGATGGGAACCAGATCGGGTGACTTAGACCCCTCCATTGTTTCTTTCATTATGAATAAGGAAAAGTGGTCAGGTGATCAGGTTAATGATTTTCTAAATAAAAGATGTGGTGTTCTTGGTCTTTCCGGAGTGAGCAGTGATTTCCGAGATTTACAAAAAGCAGCTGAGGAAGGTAATGTCCGTGCTCAGCTAGCCTTGGATGTTTTCGTCCACGATGTTAAAAAGTATATTGGTGCCTATGCTGCTTTGCTTGATGGAGTCGATGGAATTATATTTACAGCAGGGCTTGGAGAAAATTCTCCTCTTATTCGTAGCTCGATTTGTGAGACACTCGGTTATCTGGGAGTAAATATTGATGAGGAGAAGAATACCACTGTCAGGGGTCAAGAAATGGACATATCTAAGTGGGGGGCTAAATGTAGGGTCTTAGTTATTCCAACAAATGAGGAACTCATGATAGCTCTTGACACTAAAGAAATTGTAAATCAAGAGTGATTAACAAAACTCTAAAACTACTTTCTTGACAAAAAAAATACTGATAATTATAATAACAGTTGTTGTGCATTGAGGTGATCACTAATGAAAGTAAATGTGGCTCAGCTAAGAAGAACGGAAGGCGGTTCCGAAGAATACCAGTTTAGTGAGAATTTCCCTCCGTTGCAATTGGGAAATGAAGAGTATATTTACCAAAAGCCTCTTAAAGTCGTAATAAATGTGATCAATACCGGTAAATCACTTCTTGCTAGGGGATGGGTACAATCGCTGTTAGGTGTGAATTGCTCCCGTTGTCTAAAGGAAATTTCATTTCCTTTAGACTTCGAATTCGAGGATGAGTGGCTTCCACTTGAGCTTATTTCTCAAGACGATGAAGAAAGTGTTTTTATCTTTGAAAAAGATGAGTTTTCGATCGATGAACGGATTCTCGAACATATTCTACTTAATCTTCCAATGAGATTTATGTGTTCTGAGGAATGTAAAGGTTTATGTCCGCATTGTGGAGCTGACCTGAATACTAATCCCTGTGTCTGTTCTAATGAAATTATCGATCCTCGTCTGGAAATACTATCCAAATGGAATAAGGGGGTGTAATATCATGGGTGTTCATCAAAATAGAAAATCCAAATCGAAAGTCCGCATGCGTAGGGCTATGAACAAATTGTCCGCTCCTAACCTTGTGGAATGCCCCCAGTGCCATACGCAGAAGCTACCACATCATATCTGTGTAAGCTGTGGCTACTATAAAGGCAAAGAAGTTATTTCCGTAGGTGAGTAAGAGGACTTTTTCATGTTAGTTAAAGCTGTTGACTTTATAATTAGTTCAACGGCTTTTTCTATCGGAAATTGAAGCCTCTTGTCATCAGTCATTTGATGTAATGGTAGTACGGTTTGGAGACGGTTAATTGATATCGAAGACAGTCACCGGGGAGGGGAAGTTTAGATGAGAATAGCTGTTGATGCTATGGGGGGGGATTATGCCCCTAGTGAAATAATTAAGGGTGCCTTAAGGGCGGCAGTGGTCTATCCCACCATGGAAATAATACTTGTTGGCCAGCAGGAGAAGATCATGAACTCCCTTTCGGAGGGAAGCTTGAAGCAAAATATAGAGATCTATAATGCTTCTGAAGTGATCGGTATGGATGAACCGCCTGCAGCTGCTATAAAAAGAAAAAAAGACTCCTCAATTGTAGTAGCTACACGCTTAGTTAAAGAAGGGTATGCTGATGCTTTGGTTTCGGCAGGTAGTACGGGGGCCCAGATGGCTTCAGCACTCTTAGGATTAGGACGAATAAGAGGAATAAAACGTCCAGCTATTGGTACAGTCATACCAACTCTTCAGAAAGGCAAACTCCTGTTAGACGTGGGAGCTAACCCAGATGCCAAGCCGGAAAATCTTCTCCAATATGGGATAATGGGGAGCATTTATGCTGAAATTATTCTAGATATTAAAAATCCGAAAGTAGCTTTGCTCAATATCGGTAGTGAAGAGGGTAAAGGCAATGAACTTGTCCAAGTTGCCTATGAATTATTTAAAGGGTCTTCTCTAAACTTTATCGGGAATATTGAAGGTAGAGATATTCCTTATGGCAGAGCGGATGTGGTCGTTTGCGATGCGTTTGTGGGGAATATAGCACTTAAAACTATCGAGGGAATGGCGTCCTCTCTCTTTCAGCTAATCAAAGAAAAAATAACTACTAATTATGTTAGAAAAATGGGGGCTTTACTTATTAAACCCGGATTGAAGGAGATCGCTCAAACTTTAGATTATTCCGAGTACGGGGGGGCTCCTTTGTTAGGAGTTAATGGTACTAGTGTCATCTGTCATGGAAGTTCTAAAGAAAAAGCGATATTTAATGCCATTAGAGTAGCTAAAGAGTGTGTCGAGGAGGGAATAATAGAAAAAATTGCTCTTCATTATGAAAAAAGTATTTGAGATCGGTAAAATCTCTGGTAAAAGTTGCTTGCATTATTGATAAATACTGGGTACAATTCTGAATAAAAGAGCTAATATTTAAAAATAATAGGGTAGAAACAAATGATCTGAGGGGGGGTGGCATGATTTGGACGTATACGAAAAGGTAAAATCTATCGTGATTGATCAACTAGGTGTTGATGAAGATGAGATTACTCCGACTGCATCATTTGAGGCTTTAAATGCAGATTCTCTAGATATTGTTGAACTTGTCATGGCTCTTGAAGAAGAATTCAACCTCGATATTGCCGATGAAGAGGTTGAAAATATTCGTTCTATTGCTGATGTAGTCAAATACGTTAAGGAAAACCAATAAATTTCAAAAGCCCAAAAAGCCCCGTAATGCGGAAAGGGGACACACCACCATCTCAGATGTTTGAAGTCGGATGCCGGAAGCCAGATTTAGGGGAGGCTTAGAAGCACTTCTTAATTCTGGCTTCGGTTTCAATCTTGGCTCTGAAGAGGAATGTCCTAAGTATGTACTACGGGGCTTTTGATACTAATCAAGAAGGGATAAGCTTATGTCTAGAAAAAATCGTTATTATCTAAAAAATAATAGTAAGCGGAACTGTAAGGATTTAAAAAAAGAAGCCGAATTATTTATAGGTGGACTAGGATTAGAGAATCCTCAAAGTGATCTTATTTGTACAGCCCTTACTCATCCTTCTTATACTTTTGAAAACCCGGATAACGGATTAGAAAATAACCAACGGCTTGAGTTTCTCGGAGATGCTGTTCTTGATTTTATCATAGCTGAATACCTTTATCTTGCCTATCCGGAAAAACCTGAAGGGGAGCTTACTAAGATGAGAGCTGCAGTGGTTAATGAAACTACTCTTGCTCATAAAGCCAAGAGTATAAATTTGGGACAGGCACTCTTTCTAGGAAAAGGGGAACAATCATCCGGGGGTAGAGAAAGGCCTTCCATTATCGCCGATGCCCTAGAAGCGGTCATCGGGGCTATTTACTTGCAGTATGGCTTTGAAAAAGTTCGTAATTTTATACTCGGAATGTTGGTTCCGAAAATCAAGGAATTAGATCAAGGAAATTACGGGGATTTTAAAACCATGCTTCAGGAAAAGGCTCAAAAGGAAGAATACGAAGTAAGTTATAAAATCTTAGCCGAGACAGGACCTGATCATGATAAATTATTTAAAGCAGGCGTCTATATCCAAAGTCAACTTAAAGGAAAAGGAGCAGGTAAGACGAAAAAAGAGGCTGAACAACAAGCGGCTTGTATTGCTCTGCAAAAATGGGAGGGAAAAAATTAGTGACAGCAAGGAAGAACTATCAAGTTTTCCTGAAGTCTATCCAAATACAAGGGTTTAAATCGTTTGCCGATAAACTTAGACTGGATTTGCAACCAGGGCTAAGTGTCATTGTCGGCCCTAATGGGAGTGGAAAAAGTAATGTTGCTGATGCCGTACGTTGGGTTCTAGGAGAACAAAGTGCTAAAAGTCTAAGGGGAACTAGGATGGAGGATGTGATCTTTGCTGGAAGTTCTGCAAGACGCCCGGTAGGGATGGCTGAGGTTTCTCTCGTTTTTGATAATTCGACGGGTCTTTTTGCACTAGATTATGAAGAAGTGGTTATTACCCGTAGGGTTTATAGGGATGGAGAAGGGCAGTTTTTTATTAACCGATCTCCCTGTAGATTAAAGGACATCCAGGAATTATTTATGGATACCGGTTCCGGAAAAGAAGGTTTTTCTATTATTAGTCAGGGCCAGGTGGAAGAAATCCTAAACCTGAAATCGGAAGAACGTAGGTTATTAATAGAGGAAGTAGCCGGTATCAGTAAATTTCGGCTAAGGAAGAAAGAAACTCTAAAGAAATTGGAAGAAACGAAGCAAAATGTTAGTCGTCTCAAGGATATAATCTCTGAAGTTGAGGCTCGAATAGAACCTTTGGCCAAACAAGCTGAAGCAGCGAAGGTCAGCAAAGAGTTGAATGCTAATCTTGAAAACACTGAAATCCAACTTATTGTTAATGAACTTTCTGAAATCAGCACTAAGTTAAAAAAAGCCCAAACTAGTCTGGAAGAATTGAATATGGAGTTAACGGTACTTACTACGACGATTGCCGCCGAAGAAAACTTAAGTATTAGAAGTAAATACGAACTCAATCAATTGGAACAAGATATCCAGGCTCTGCAAGGAGAAGTTTATGCCTTGGAAAATGAGGTCAAAGAAGCAGCACATGAATTGTCCTTAATGTCCGAAAGGCAGGGCTATACTCAAGAACAGTTAAGCCGCTTGGAGAAAGAGATTAAAGTGGCGGAAGAAAAATCAACTCAAGCAAAGGATAAGCTCACAAAATTGACAGAGAAGGAAGGGCTTCTGGAAGACATCCTTCAAAAAAGCTCACTAGACCTAAAAAAAAGGGAGACCCATCTAACTGAGTTACAGAATATAAGTGGTGGGGCACAATTGGATGATCTTAAAACAGAATTATTCGAAGCGTTAGCCCAGAAAACTAAAATAGCTAACGAGTTTGCCGAATTAGAACAGAAGAAGGCTACTCATCTTAGGCAGGAAAAGCAATTGCTTGAGGATATCGAAATAAAAGAAAATGAAAGGACTATCCTTTTAAAGGAAGTCTCTAAACAAGACGAGGAAAGGGTTAAGGTAGAGAGTGAGAGTACTTTGCTCCAGCAAAGTATCGAGAAAATAAAACTTCAGATAGACAATAATAAGAAGCAAGTACTTAGCCTTGAAGAAAAACGTACCGCATTAATCAGAAAGACCGATCAAGCTAGTGCTAGATTGAACGCCCTTCAAACCCTGGAAGAGAATCTGGAAGGATATCAAAAAGGGGTTAGGGAAATTATTCTCGCCGGCCGTAGGGGGGAAATAAATAGTTCGATCTATGGTACTGTGGCTGATAATATTGAGGTTAATGCGAAATATGAGCTTGCACTGGAGACGTCTTTAGGTAATGCACTTCAAAACGTTATTGTCGAAACGACTAAAGATGGGAAAGATTGTATTGCATATCTAAAGAAGACATCCAAAGGCAGGGCTACATTTCTGCCTCTGGATGCCCTTAAAGGCACTAGATACTCATTAGACACTAGGGTTTTGAGGCATAAGGGATTTCAAGGCTTGGCAGTGGAACTGGTGAAGTATGATAGACGCTTTAATCAGATTATGGAGTTTTTATTGGGGAGAATCCTAGTAGCAAATAACATGGATTCAGCCATCGAATTGGCTAGAATCAATAATTATAAGGTAAGGGTTGTAACCCTTCAGGGTGACCAAGTGAATCCTGGGGGATCATTAACAGGTGGGAGTTCCAGGAACCAAAGCAGCGGTTTACTTGGTAGAACAAGAGAAATCGAGGAACTTTCTAAGGTAATTAGTGCTTGGGACTCTGAGTTGGAAGTCGAGAATCAAAAAATAGTTCTTCAGAAAGAGGAACTTGAGGAGTCACTCAAAACTAAGGAAAAACTAGAATCTGAATTAAAAGGATTGAGTGAAGCTAAGGGAATTATGGCAGTCGACAGAAAGCATAAGGAGGAAAGAATCAGTCGTCTGGCCGAGTCGGTCCGCATGCTTAATTTTGAGCTGGCCGATGTACGAGCACAGTTAATAAATTTTAGCGACAGAGAAATAGAAACAAGAAGGCAGATGGAATCCTCGGAACAGAAGCTTGGGCAACTACAAACCCAGCAAGTGAACCTGGAAAGACTGGTTAAAGAGACAAGTATTCAGGTCCAAGAACTGACAGGGGAGATTACTTCAGCAAAGGTGGAAACTGCTAGATGGGAACAAGAGCTTAATCAGACGAAATTGCTTATTATGGAGGAAAAGGAACTTTTGCAAAGTTACTTTGCCCTTTTAGAAGAGAAAAAGACTGAATTGGCTAGTGTTCGGCAATTCGGAGAAGAACTGATCGAAGCCCAGGATGAAGTAGAACAAAGCATCCAGGTAACAACCCAACAATTAAACGAAAAAAAGTATTCTTTGTTGGAATTGCGTGAGAAAAGAGAAAGATTATCCTTAGAAACCATAAACCAAGAAGAAAGTGTCCAGAATAAAAACCGCCAAGCCAAGAATATGGAACAACAGCTTCATCAGAGTGAACTACGGATCGCTCGTTGGGAAGCAGAATGGGAAGCAGGTTGTTCCAGACTCCAAGTGGAATATAATCTTACTTGGGAGGAGGCTCTTGCTTATTTGACGCAAGAGGATAAAGGGTTTCTACAGGAGAGAGTCCTCGCTTTAAAAGAACAGATAGAAAAGCTCGGACCTGTTAATTACACTGCCTTGGATGAATACCCTGAAACTTTAAAACGTTTTGACTTTCTAACAACTCAGAAAAATGATTTGCTGGAAGCCGGAGATTCATTATTCCAGCTTATCGATGAACTCAATAAAAGCATGACAGAACGTTTTGAGGAAGGGTTTGGAGCTGTTAATCAGGCTTTCCAAGAAGTATTCAAGGAACTTTTCAATGGGGGGCATGCTGAGCTTTTGTTAGATGACCCGGATAATATCCTGGAGACCGGTGTTAATATTATTGCTCAGCCTCCAGGGAAAAAGGCTCAATTGTTATCCCTTCTTTCCGGAGGGGAACGTTCTTTTACGGCCATAGCCCTTCTTTTTGCTTTTTTAAAGGTTAAACCTAGCCCATTTTGTCTCCTGGATGAAATTGAGGCCGCTTTAGATGAAGCTAATGCCAAACGTTTTGTCCAATATTTGCGTAATCTTTCGGACCAGACTCAATTCATCTTGATTTCTCACCGGCGCACTACTATGGAATCTGCTGATAGATTGTATGGAATTACTATGGAAGAATCCGGAGTATCGAAACTCTTAACCGTAGAACTTGAGGATAGGGTTAGTTAATGAACGTTTGTGCATTAGGCCCTCCGTGGCCGTTATTTGTGGGGATTGTGAAAATGTGGTAAAATTTTTTGTATCACATATTTAAACAGAATAGCTTTCTCATATGGTACTAAGAAGTTATTTAGCACTCAGGGTAATGTTCGCTTACTGAAAATGAACCTTAAAGGAGAGAAACTAAGTGGCAGGACTATTTAATAAGCTTAAGGAAAAATTAACGAAAACCCGGCAGGGTTTTGTAGATAGGGTAGAGCTGGTTTTTTCAGGTGCGGGAAAGATTGATGAAAACCTATATGAGGAATTAGAAGAAGTACTTATCCAGTCAGATGTAGGAGTAAATACTGCCTTTGAGCTAGTAGAAATGCTGCGTAAATCTGTGAAAGAACGGAAAATATCTGATCCCCTTGCACTTCAAGAAATTCTTAAGGAACATATCACCTTACTTCTAGGTGAAGAAAGCCGCTTGAATTTTGCCCTGCAAAGCCCCACGGTATATTTAATAGTTGGAGTCAATGGAGTTGGAAAAACAACGACCATAGGCAAACTTGCCAAGAATCTTCAGTCTGAAGGAAAGAGTGTGTTGTTGGCGGCAGGGGATACTTTCAGGGCCGCTGCCATTGAGCAACTTGAAGTATGGGGAGAACGAGCAGAAGTGGAGGTAATTAAACAAGCGGAAGGTGCTGACCCAGCTGCAGTAGCTTTCGATGCAGTTCGAGCTGCCAAGTCTCGGGGTGTTGATGTTCTTTTGATCGACACGGCAGGAAGGTTACATAATAAAGTTAATCTAATGAAAGAGTTAAGTAAAATTAAAAGAGTAATAGAACGTGAAGTACCCGAAGCACCCCATGAGGTCCTCTTAGTCTTGGATGCTACTACCGGTCAAAATGCCATTCAGCAAGTCAAACTTTTTCAGGAGGCTGCGAGTCTAACCGGGATTATTCTTACCAAACTGGATGGGACAGC
>CALBJS010000109.1 GCA_937892995.1 uncultured Peptococcaceae bacterium
CTTATAGATAGTGGATTCAAGGCTTAAAAAGAACATACGTACTGCAAAACTCAAGGTATTATAGCATAAACAAATACTTTTTTTCTCATAAAAGTTTAAAAAATAATATTTTTCTCGGGAATGCTTTAAAAAATCAACTATTTATGAAGTATTAAAAATAGTTTTCGATAATATCATTTATCCTTATTTATTTCTTTTAAAACTTCTTCATTTAACGGAAATGAATGCTCTTGAGAAGGAAAGACTAATCCCTTTACTTCTTCACAATACTGTTTTATTGCGGCTTCAATCTTAACACCCAATAATTCATATTGTTTTACGAAACTCGGTACAAATTTTTCAAATAATCCTAACATATCATGAAGAACAAGTACTTGCCCATTGCACTTATCACCTGCACCAATTCCTATGGTGGGAATGTTTGTTTCTTCAGTTATCTTTTCTGCCAAAGGTGCTGGGATTGCTTCTAAAACTAACATAACAGCACCCGCTTCTTCTATACTCAACGCATCTTGTAAAAGCTTAGTAGCACTCTTAATATCTTTTCCTTGTATTCTATAGCCACCAAGCTGGGTTACAGTCTGAGGCGTCAAACCTATATGTCCGACTACTGGGATTCCGCTTTTGGTTAAAAAACTAATTATTTCAACGTATTCCCTGCCTCCTTCAAGTTTTACTGCATCTGCACCACCTTCTTTAATAAGCCTTCCTGCATTCTTTAAAGCATCTCGGGTTGTAGCGTAACTCAGATATGGCAAATCTACCACTACGAAAGTATTTGGAGCCCCTCTTCTTACAGCTTTAGCGTGATGAAGCATTTCATCCATTGTGACAGGTACTGTTGAATCATATCCCAAAACAACCATGCCCAATGAATCTCCAACAAGGATGGTATCTATTCCTGATTTTTCAAGGATACTGGCCATCGGATAATCGTAGGCTGTAAGCATAGTGATCTTCTCACCCTGAGCAGCCATGCTCTTAAACTTTAATATAGATTTTTTCTTCATTTTAAGTTCCTTCCTTTCACTGTGCTTAAGGCACAAAATTAAATGAAAAAGTAGTGTGACTTAGATCACGAAACCTAATTCTTGAGGCAACAACTTCCCGTTTACCGGCACGGCAGACAGTCAATATCTGCTTATCCGCTTAATATCGGATGAGGGGAAGTGTAGATGCTCAAAATTGTTCGCAAGATCTGCTGCGGCATCGACGCACACAAGAAGTTTGTCGTAGCGGCCATTGGTACTACCAAAGGAGCAGGAATTACGGAGTAGTACCAAAAGAAAAGGTTTTCTACATTGAAACCGAGTGCAACGTGCTTATTGCTAATCCAAAATGTGTCAAAGAATTGACAACTCAAATATTATTTTTCAAAGTCGCTATTTTGGGGCTTATTTTGTTATACCCTTTTCCATCTCACAAAAAATATAAAGTCTTTCAACCTACATACCTTACCTACTTAAATATCCTCTTAAAGACAAGTTATTGAATAGATTTTTAATCCTAAAGGCATAAGAGCCCTTGGTCAAGCATAATTTGAAATAGATTAACAAGGAAGGTTAACCCAACAAAGGAGGGTGTTTTATGTCAAGATCCTTGGAAATATCTCGTGTTACTAAGGGTATCCTGGTAACAGTAATTTTATCTTTCTTGCTTACCTTATTACTTAGTTTAATTTATTATTTTACTTCACTACATGAATCCCCTATTCATTCAATAATTACTGCTGGAATAAGCGTATTGTTTGCTAGCTTTTATGTATCATTTCAGTCCGGTTCTAGAGGACTATTCTATGGTTTGGCTATTGGCCTTGGATTTTTTCTTCTATCGATAATTATTTATTATCTTTTTTATGACAGTAATCCTTCTTGGAGAATTGTTTTAGGAAAATTCTCCGTTTGCTTAGCATCAGGAATAATTGGCGGTACAATTGGTGCAATTCTTAAAAGATAAAACCTATCAGGGTATCTCTTAAAATTTATTTAATAGTTAATAGTAGCCTTAACTAGATGGCTTAGGTCCCTCGCCTTGGGGATTGTGTAAGCCTTTATTTTTCTTGTTTTTTAGGTAAAAGAAGGTCATTAGCAATATAGCAATCACTATCGTTACAACACTACTCCATTGAGCCGCTGTCCACCCCAGAAGATATCGTGGGCTATCACCCCTTAGGTATTCTAAGAACAATCTACTAAAATTATAAAGAATAAGGTAAAAAAGAAAAACATAGCCAGGAAGCCATCCTTATTTTTTGAAAAAAAAATTGTAACCCCAACTCCTATGATAAAAGCAAGTGCCACCATAGTTCCATAGGCCCTAATAGGAAAGTCGCCGATAAAAAACCAATATTGATGCATGGTATTCCCAACTTTTTAAATTTTAATCAATTTACCCAAGTTATTATGATCCGGTCACCTTGGTTTAATTCAGTAGTGAATTCCGCCTTATGACCATTGACCAGCATCTCTAGTTTTCCCCCTGGGATAGCTTTTTCAGTTAAATTCATGTAAGGTAAGAGTTCTGAAAGGATGGGTTTCTGAAAAAATCCCTCAATTTTCAATTCCATACCATCTTCTACAGGGGTATCAGGTGAGAGCACCTTTCCCTTACAGAAAACTTTTTCAGCATTAGGAGAAAAAAGGAATTTTTCTCCGTTAACTATGAACATCATAGGCTCTGCTTGAAGCCCAAGATCTCTAATAGTAATAACTTCCTCTATTACCTCTATCCTGTCATAGTTCTGCAGAATATAATTTTCTTGTAGATTTTGCCCATTAACCCTAACATTAATGTCCGAGGCCAATTCTCTTGGTTTACCCTCAATCATAATTAATTTTTTCTTAATTTTTGCTAAGTTTATACCCTTAATTCTCAATAATTCAAGAAGTGTTTTATTATCTTTGAATGTTACTTTACTACCGTCTTCAAGCCAATCTTCATCTCCTGCGGGTCTATCATTAAGATAGACTACAGGACCAAAATCCTCCTCGCATCCGTTCCAGACAATTTTCTTTCTTGGGGAAAATGAAATTATATCTTTAAGCTGGGCTTTAGCATCAAGGCCTGAATATCCCGGAGAAAAATTCACGCAATCACCTGGATTAAGTCTCTGCTCAAGTTTTGCAGGTTTCCCATTCACAGTAATCTGAGCCGGTTTACCTAATCCCCCTTTAATAACTTTAATATCACCGTTTAATTCATAAATAAGGGCCGAACCCGGACGGCCTAGGAAAGTCCTTGGGTGGATCCCTGCTGAAAAAAGTGCTTCGGCCACTGTTGCTAACTGCAACTCAAACATTGGGATATTTATATCATTCACACTGACTGAATAGTAGTGTAAAACGTTACCATCTAAAGCAGCCATTCCTATTCCAATCGGGGTTACAACATCGGAACCTGTTAAATGTTCTTCTTCGCCGCTAACATTATTTAGCCTTTCCCTGATTTGGATTCCAATCCTATTTCGCGGTAACTCGATTATCTGAGATAAGAAGTCCCCAAGTAGAGGTGTTTGACTGCCCCCGCCTACTAATATTATTGCTTGCGGTTTATTTCTATTAAGTAGTAATATCTCTTGGCTGATTCTTTCAGCCATACTATGGATTGTGGGAGTAATGATGTCTAAAATATCATTTTTCGAAACGGTGATCTTTTCGCCAAAGAAATCTAGAATTTCTACTTCTTCCTTATTTTGAAGATCCCTTTTTATTCTTTCGGCTTCCTTAAAATCAAGTAAAAAATGAGCAGAAATTGGCTCAGTCACTTCATCACCTGCTATAGGAACCATCCCATATGAAAAGAAAGAGCCATCTTTGGTAATAGCAATATCTGCAGTTCCCGCACCAATATCCACAAGTGCCAAATTGAGTCTTCTCATGTCCGTTGGTATCGCTGCCTGGCCTGCTGCGATGGGTTCTAAGGTTAAACTGGTCATTTCCAGCCCGGCTCGTTCCAAAACAGCTACTAAACTGTCTACAACACTCCTAGGTAAAAAAGTAGCGATTACTGTTAATTCTGCTTTCTTCCCTCTTTGTCCGACTAAAGAGGTTATAGACTGATCTTCTAGTAACTGTTTTACTGTACTGTAACCAACGCAATAAAAGTAACTCCTATCGACCCCAGATGTGCTTATTTTGGCCATTGCTTGTTGTACTGCTTCCATTTCTAATACCAAAACGTCTTGCCTCTCCCAATGTATTGGAAAGGCCTCTTCCCTTGATACTTGTGCAATTTCAGTAGAGATTGCTCTTCCTGCAGCCGCTACAGCGACTTTCTTCAGTTCTATTCCTAATTTTTGTTCAAGTTCCTTCTTTATCTTTAATACTGCTCTGGCTACTTCATTGACATCATGTACTTGCCCATCATACATAGCACGTTTAGAGTGCTCAGTCCTGGCACTAGCTTTGATTACATATCCTCTCTCACTCTTTTGCATCATCAGACCGATTACTGCTCTCGTTCCGATATCCAAAGCGAATATAGTATCCACTCTCCCCACCCCACAAGACAAAAAAGTCATATTCCATATTTAAATAGCTAGCTCATTTGCTAAGTCATATAATTTACGATCAAAGGGAGCTTTAGGACCAAAGGCAGATTCCAAAGGTCTATCTATTACCTGATTATTGATAAGAGATACCATTATCTCTGACTTACCTTCTAACAAAACTGCTACAGCCTTCCCCCCCATTGTTGCTCCTAATACTGAATCAGATGCTGAAGGTGATCCTCCCCTCTGAATATGTCCCAAGATAGTAACCCTATTATCGAAACCTGAATATTTCTTTAAGCTTGAAGCAATATCCCAGATCTTACCCGCCCCTTCAGCAACGATTATAATACTATGGTTTTTACCACGTCGATAACCTCTTAGTAACTTTTCACTTATTTCTTCTAAATCAAAAGGTATTTCAGGAATCAAGATAGATTCGGCCCCAATAGCAAGCCCTGATCGAAGAGCAATATCTCCACAGTTTCTGCCCATGACCTCAACTATAAACGCACGCTCATGGGATGTAGCAGTATCTCTTAATTTACTTACTGCCTCTACTACTGTATTTACAGCTGTATCAAACCCTATGGTAAAATCTGTTCCAACAATATCATTATCTATGGTACATGGTATTCCTACAACTTTTATACCTAATTTAGCGAGTTTTTGAGCTCCGAGATAAGAACCATCTCCCCAATAACTATTAGAGCTCCAATTCCCCTATCTAAAAGTTGTCCCGCAGCTTTTTTCTGGCCAGTAACAGTAAACATCTCATCACATCGAGCAGTTTTTAAGATGGTTCCGCCCCTATGTACGATATCTGCCACCGAACCAAGTTCCATTTTATGAATATCCCCACGTAATAAGCCTTCAAACCCATGATAAACACCATAAACCTTTAAATTATGATATATTCCTTTTCTAACAACTGCCCGCACGGCAGAATTCATCCCAGGTGCATCTCCTCCACTTGTTAAGACCGCAATCTTATCAATTAAGGCCATCCTTATCACTCCAATCAGCACAGACTTTTATTGTTCTGATTATTTGTGCCTAAACGATATTAAAATTCAATCTAATTGATTATACAATTTCTGACATAAGGTTTCAAACAGCTCAGGATATTCTTCCCTCATCTTCCAACATCTTTTCCTCATTCCAGTTAAATCTTTCTTAAAATATTGTGCTATATCTTTATAGGAGTATTCAAACAGTTCATGAAGCAAAAGAAACACCATATATCTTGCATTAACGTTCTTAATACTTTTAGACCTTCCAAATACTTCTTTCTCTTCTGCCTGATAATACTCACATACCAATGGTAACACAATATTGATATTATCATCAAAGCTATTGGCCCCCAATCCTTTTAATTCTGTCTCTTTTTCAGAGTAACCTTGAATTGATTTGTCCACAAATTCGATTACCTGTTTCATATTTTTTTTATTAGACAAATGAAATTCACAAAGATTAGGCCGGTTGATAACAGAAAGGTAGTATTCCATAAAATTATTTATTTCTTGGGTAGTAGGTTGATTCAAACGAATTACCAGACCACTACTCAAGCGTGATGCAAACCTTTCACCTAGGAAATCAAAACAGAGATCATTGCCTCGATAGGTAATCACTATTTTACCTTCTTGAGCCAAGATAGTATCAAGGGTATGAAAAAGTTCTTCTATAGTCTTGGTTTTCCCTTTCAGTAGATTAATATTATCAAATAAAAACAGCTTCGAAGAACGAAAAAACTTACGAAAAGAACTAAGTTCTCTACTATAAGCGGCGAAAGAATATTTTGATGCATATTTCTGAGCATCAATAAAAATCAGATTGGGCACATGGTTTTTCATTTTATGTTGGAGCTGGGTTAATAAGGTTGTTTTACCCAACCCTTCTTCCCCTATAATGATGGTAACAGCAGGGGCTTGGGTATAATCAAAAGTCTCCACAAATTGGAAAGCAAGACGATTATAATTACTAATAAACACTACGCTAGACCCCCTAAAGAAGAGCAAAGCTTATCATCCAGTAAATTTTACAAGAGTAAATAACGCTCACTTTTATCCTTTTTACTTCTTTTTTTTAAACTTTAACCATCTTAGCAACCCATACTGCGACCTAGATACAATTTAATTGTCATGCAAAAGAAAAGAGTCCGGGAATAGCATTGATCCGAACCCTTGATTTCAGCAGCTTACTATCTATCTTTTCTTCTGTTGGCCATAAACAATTCATGAATTCGAATAATATTATTCTCAGTATGTTTCAAGATATTTATCAATTTCCCATTTGTGAACAGTAATCCTGAAACTATCATATTCTTTCATTTTTGCAGAAATAAAGCGATTATAGATATGCTCTCCGAGTGCTTCTTTAATAATCGCATCTTTACTTAATTCTATCAAAGCCTCCTTAAGATCGCCTGGAAGGGAATTAATTCCTAATTCCTCCCGCTGTCTTTCATCCATAGCAAAGATATTTAAATCTACTGCCGGAGGGGGATTCATTTTTTTCTTAATTCCATCCAATCCGGCTTTAAGCTGAACTGCTAAGGCTAAATATGGGTTACACGACGGATCAGGACTCCTTAATTCAATGCGGGTAGACGCACCCCTTTTAGCTGGAATGCGAATCAAAGGACTGCGGTTCCTCCCTGACCAAGCAATATAACACGGAGCCTCATAACCTGGCACAAGTCTTTTATAAGAGTTAACCGTTGGATTAGTTATTGCTGTAAACGATTTAGCATGAGCCATAATTCCTGCGATATAATGATAAGCTATACGAGAAAGGCCCATCGAGCCTTCAGGATCATAAAAAGCATTCCTTCCATCCTTAAACAAAGATTGATTAACGTGCATTCCTGAACCATTGATACCAAAGACCGGCTTGGGCATAAATGTTGCGTGAAGCCCATGTTTTTGAGCGATAGTCCTAACTACAAATCTGAAGGTAACCATCTTATCTGCCATTTCTAAGGCATCAGAATATTTAAAATCTATCTCGTGTTGGCCTGGAGCAACTTCATGATGGGAAGCCTCAATTTCAAAACCCATCTGTGCTAGATTTAAAATCATATCTCTTCTAGCATTTTCCCCTAGATCAACAGGAGCCATATCAAAATAGCCTGCTTTGTCATGAGTGATAGTGGTAGGCCTGCCTTCCGAATCTACATGGAAGAGGAAAAACTCAAGTTCAGGACCGATATATAGTTTATAACCTAGACCAGCAGCCTCAGCAAGAACTTTTTTCAAAGTACTGCGCGGGCAACCATCGAAGGGGATACCATCAGAATTATAAACATCACACATTAGTCTAGCGATCCCACCTTCAACTGGTCGCCAAGGAAAAATAACAAATGAATTCAGATCAGGTCTTAAATACATGTCGGATTCCTCTATTCGAGCAAACCCTTCAATCGAGGAGCCGTCAAACATCATTTCTCCATCTAAAGCTTTTTCAAGTTGTTTAATAGGGATTGCTATGTTCTTTAATACTCCAAAAATATCCGTAAATTGGAGTCTAATAAATTTGACCCCTTTTTCGAATGCTTCTTTTAAAATATCATCCTTAGTAACAACCACTTATAGCTCTCCCTTCTAAAATAAAAACTTATAATAAGCCGGCAATACGAAAGTTTACCCAATCATCTTGGCCTTTTATCAATATATCTTTGTAAAGTTGGATGAATATATAATAATTTTGGACTAGTAGTAATCTCTGAAAACTCCAATACATCCTGTCTCCCGAAAATATGGGAAAAGAAGAGTTTTATTGTAGTCTTTTCATCAATTGTTCTTAACTCAACCTTATCAGGATAAAGCAAGTAATTATAAACCTCATCCCTCCATGTAAGCTGGATATTACCAGTAGATATTTTTATTAATCCAAACTCTTCTACTCGCACATCATTAATAGCCGAAAATCCCTGGATAATGTTCTCGGCTTCAACAGCCATCTGGCCAGACTTATATTTTAATTCCAGAATGTGCTCAAGTATAAGCCTGGCCGGTAAGGAGATATCCTCTAGGATTCGGGCATAAGCTCTAATTTCTCTTTCCCATTGCCGCACTCTTTCAACATGAATTGATTTAACATCCTTTAGGTTTCTCGCTTCATTATCCAATACCCGAAAAATCCGCTCGAAACCTTCTAATAGTATTTGGTCTTTATCTAACAATTTTATCTCCACCTTTATATGGCTTACCAACTATTTTAAACCATTATTCACTTTTTTCCCAGCTTTTTTATTAAAGCCCTTAATTCAAGTTTATTATTTCCTCAATATAATTACATTCGAAATTCCTATATTATATTTTTCCTTGTAATTTCATTTGCTTTTTTTCCTTATCCTCTCCGAGAGATTTTGAATCAATATTTCTATCTCTTGAGTTTCGTATTGCATATTTCTAGCGATCTCTAATGCTCTCCACCCACAACGCAAAGCAGCCATATCTTTTTCTTTATTTTCGAGGCTTTTGGCTAATTTCAGAATTATTTCATATTTTGGTATATTAATATCGAAATACCTCTTATCAAACCATTTATATGAATTTTTTTCCTCAATACCGATTCCCTCATATTTAAGAAGGTAAGTTAATTCTTCACTTATTTCACCTATTTTGGAGCCATCTCCATAAAACTGAAAAAATTTTAATGCCTGATAATAATACTTTTTAGCATCTTCATACTCTTTTTTTATGATAGCAATAGTAGCAAGACTATGATAACGTATTGCAAATCCAAATTCATAACCTTTATAATATTTTAAGGAAAGCTTTTGGCTTTCCTCAGCTTCGTCTAATAGTTTCGCATATAATAATATATTACTCAACAGATAATATCCTTCGCTTATTTCTAAATATTGATTATGTTTTAAATAGAGAACAAGAACACGATACTGATAAAGCAATGCTTCCTCTATGCTATTGCTCTCGAACAGGATAAAGGCTAGATATTGATGAGCATTTGCCAAAGAAACCTCATCCTTTATTACCCCAAATATCCTGGCAGCTTTAAAAAACATCTTTTTAGCTGCTTGAGTCTTGCCCTGATTATAATATATCTCCCCTAAATAAAGATTGATCTCCGCTTCTCCTCTCCGATACCCATTTTCCTTACATAAATCTCCCGCCTTTAAAAAAACCTTTTCTGCTTTATCCCACTTTTTGACCCTAACATAAATCTGACCTAAGTCAGAGTAAAGTACAGCTAAACGTAAAAGGGATGAATCGTGTGGGTAAATATTAATTGCCTGCTTATATAAACAGATAGATTTGGGGTATTCACCTTTTATAAAGCAAATACTTGCTAAGCCAGCTTTAGCCTCGGAGATTCCCTTCATATTGGCTAGCTCAAGACAATATCGAAGAGCTTCCTGAAAACCGGACTCAGCTTCATTTAATTTATTGTTTCGTACTTGTGCTGTAGCCAATAATCTATGAGAAAAAGCTATTATTACTGGCACACCCAAAGCTTCGGACTCAATTAAACTCGCTTCCAAATGCTTTTCTGCTTGAATAAAGTTACCTTTACTAAGATATTGTATACCTGTTTCCAGATGTTTTTGCCACTTCTTAAAAAAACCATTCATGATATCTCCCCCCTTAAACATTCCTCAAGATTCGTACTACCGTATTTAAATCCAAGTACCTTTTGTGTTTACTATAGTGTGGCGGCTTCGCCTTAATATTTATCATATGCTATACTATAATTAATGGCTAAAAACAGGCATAATACTTTATGGACAATCATACAAATATATATTATCTTCCAAAAGGGGGTATTTAGCAGTATGAGTACAAGACGCCAAGTTTCCAATGGTTTTTGGTCTACTCTCGCTAAAATCTTAATATTTATCATTGCTTTATATATTGCTTACTTTATTTTAAAACCTCTCCTTAGCGTTCTCTTGGGGGTTGGATTCTGGGTAATTAAGATCATCGTCTTTCTTACCGTGGCTCTACTAGTTGTTCACCTCTTTCTTAAAATAATCTTCGAAATTGATTTGCTTCGGCTTGTTTTTGGGCGAAATTGGCGAATATAATTACAATTACAATAAAGCTAAATAGTTCATTTCAAAGAAAACGGGTATCAATACCCGTTTTTCTTATCATCTTTTTATTACTAGAAGAATAGAAATTTCTAAAAGGAGGATTTTCTATGAATATTTTAATATTAAAAAGAAGAAAATTAATTTTAGTTTTTGGAGTGTTCCTTCTATGTCTAATCTGGTTAGGAACTCATGAAAAAGTTCTAAGTGTTGTCACGAAAAATCTTAAACCCATTTACTCTGTAAAAACTGAAACAAATCAAATTGCTATAACATTTGATATAAGTTGGGGAGAAGAAAACGTATTACCCATTTTACAAATATTAGAGGAAGAGGATATCAGGGCAACTTTTTTTCTTTCCTCACCATGGGCAGAAAAAAAGTTTGATTTAGTTAAGGATATCGTTTCCCATGGCCATGAAATCGGTTCTCACGGGAGGCGACATGTCGACTTAAATACTCTTAGCGAATCCGCTTTGATTGAAGAACTTGATATTTCAAGAACTATCTTGGAAAACCTAACAGGTCAAAAAATCAATCTTCTACGTCCACCCAACGGAGCCTATGATAACAAAGTTATTTCCATAGCTAATAGGCAAGGATATAGAGTCATTCAGTGGAGTGTGGATTCTTTAGATTGGAAAAGGCCCGGCCCGGAGGCAATCATAAATAATATCATAAATGGCCGAAAAAATAATAAAGGGGCCTTTCCCGGCGATATTCTCCTCTTCCATGCTTCTGACTCTGCACCCGATACCGCTAAGGCTCTTCCTACAATTATAAAAATACTTAAGGAAAAAAAATATGAACTCGTACCCGCCGGAGTATTATTACAAAACGCTAAAGAGAGCTGGCCACCAGGTTCCAGCCTTTAGTGCCCTTTCCAACTGGCAAAACCCTCACCAACTACCTCCGATACATCGCCAATAGCCACAAAAGCTTCTGGATCATATTTACGAACAATTTCTTTTATCTGAGTAAGTTGGGCACGGTTTACAATACTGTAAACTACTTTCTTATGGCTCTGAGAATAGGCACCCTCAGCAACAAAGTAGGTTACTCCCCTTTCTAATTTAGAAATTATCTCAGATGCTATCTCTTGATGTTTATGGGTCACTACCATTACACTCTTCGAGTAATCCAAACCTACTTGGACTAGGTCAATCACTTTAGACGCTATAAACATGTATATCATTGCATACATTGCCATTTCAGGCTCAAATACGAGTGCCGCCACTAAGAAAACTACGCCATCTAATCCTAAAATAATTTGACCAACACTGAATGCTGTTTTTCTGTTTAAAACAATAGCTAAGATATCGGTTCCTCCCAAGGATCCCTGGGAACGAAAAATAATCCCCATTCCGATTCCCGTAATTAATCCTCCGAAAACAGCAGCTAATAAAGTATCGGTAGTAACAGCCGGTATCCCGTCTGTCAGTCTTAGAGCTGTTGACAATACCCCTACCCCTAAAATGCTAAAGAGTAATAATTGTCTGCCTTCCGCTTTATAGCCTAGAATGAATAAAGGGATATTTAAAAGAAAAATTGATAATCCTACTTCCCAATCAAAAAGGTAATGGAAAATAATTGCAATTCCTGTTACTCCTCCATCCGCAATACGGTTGGCTAAAATAAAGGTATTGATACTAACTGCAACTATAACAGCACCGCTAATAATTCCTAGGCACCTCTTCAGAAAACTCCATGGTATTCTTTTCTTAATCATTTTACATACCTCGGGATTAACTTAGTTGATGATAGATAGCAAATAAAATCAACGAACCCATAATAAACCGCCATAAAATAAAACATATCGTCTTGACAAAACAGTCTCTTTCTAGTAAGGTAATTAAGCTAGTTTGATGCGCTCGTAGCTCAGGGGATAGAGTGGCGGTTTCCGAGGCCGAAGGTCGCAGGTTCAAATCCTGCCGGGCGCACCATAATATAATGTTGAAATCAACCCAACTCTAAACAAGTTGGGTGTTTTTATTTAAAAAGTAATGTTCAATTACCGTTTTTATTTCTTTTTCGACAAGTTCCGGATCGCGTTCACCATCAATTTCGACTACTTGTTCACCTAAGTCTTTCCACTCCTTGATCAATTTTATGTAATTAACCATAACTTGTCCTAGAACATCTACTTTTTCAAATTTTTCTGTCTTAAATCTACTTTTTGTAATCCTTTTAAGTGATGTCTCGGGTTGTACTTTAATGAAAATAGTCAAGTCTGGTTTATATGCAAATTTATTTATTTCTTTGATCCAATCATAATCGTTATGCATACCCTGATAGGCATACGTAGACCATAAATATCTGTCACATATTACAAAATCTCCTTGTTCTAACACAGGCTTAATTTTATTATTATTATGGTCAATTCGATCAGCAGCAAATAGCAACGCCAGACAACTATCATCAATTCCAATTACTCGATCGCTCAATACCTGCCTAATAATGGTGCCGATTGGCCCTTCGCTCGGTTCTTTAGCAAGCACCGCTTTAATACCGTATTTAGATTCAAATAAACTTTTTAAACGTTGGGTTTGAGTACTAATACCGGAACCATCTATCCCTTCGAAAACTATGAATTTCCCCTTTGGATTTTTCTTATGCAATTCATTTCAACTCCCTTTCTATTCAATTTATATACTTTTTTTTGATTAAGGTCAAATATTACAAAGACACACACCTTAGTTTTGCAGACCAAGATGTGTGTTTTAAGAATTAATTTTATCATTTATGTATCAAATAATTTCATTTTTTGTGGTTTGATGTTCCTTGTTTATCCAACCTTACTCATTACCCTTAGTTTATCTGCGAGCAAGGCAATAAATTCAGAGTTTGTTGGTTTTTGTCTTTCGATATTCATAGAATATCCGAATATCCTCTTTAGAGTTTCCATATGTCCACGTTCCCAGGCAAGTTCGATCGCATGTCTTATTCCTCGTTCCACCCTGCTAGGAGCGGTATTATACTTTTTCGCTATTGCCGGATATAATTCTTTTGTTACAGCCCCTAGTAAGGATACATCTTCTATAACCATTAATATTGCATCTCTTATGTATTGATACCCTTTAACATGTGCTGGAATACCAAGTTGATGCATCATAGAGGTCACTTCGACACTTATGTTAACTCCCTTGCCTGCAGGAGCCAGTGCCGAACAAGTCTGAGGAAGAGAAATGTTAGATATCTCCACATCCTGAGTCAGCGTTTTTATACGCTTGCCAAGTATCTCTAAATCAAAAGGTTTTAATATAAAATAATCAACACCCATGACCATCGCCTGATGAGTTAAAGTCTCATGCCCAAAGGCAGTAAGCATAATAGTTTTTGGCCTGGGTACAGATGTTCTAGAATTGATCCTCTCAAGCACTTCCAGTCCATCTAAATTAGGCATTACTAAATCCATAATGACCAAATCAGGGTCATTTTTAAGAATTAACTCCCAAGCTTCGAGACCATTGTATGCTACTCCTACGAGCTCAAAACTATCATCTCTTTGAATATAATCCTGAAGAATTTGGCATAAATTACGATTGTCTTCTGCAACAATAATCTTAATCTTTTTTGACATTTTAACATATCCCGCCTTATTAATATTTTCCGGTTCCCTTTTCCGGTGTCTTTATTATAAGGCAGCAGGGATGTCGAATTCTTAAAAAATAAGGAACACTCTCCATTTTTGGAAATATTTATGAAAGCTTCTGTTTTCAAGGGTTTTGCTAGTTTGTCTTGCTATTATTTTATCGTTAAAATAATCCATTTTTATTTTAATCGTAAATAATGAATCGAACTTAAATAGCAAATAGCTTAATTATTGGTACTTTTGTCTTGTATTGCCGAGGAGTGTTAAATCACTGATCAAATGTTATTTGTTCAAGTATTTTCTTAGAACTTAGAAATAATAATACGATGAATGTATAACATTCTAAATAATATACTGATAGTGTTGTTTTGTCTATCGTATTATCTAATTGTAGGAAAATTGGGAGTATCTTAACTAAGGATAATTGCCTCTGTAGGGCAACTTTCAGCAGCTTCTTGGGCAGAGTCTTCCAGTTCTTGAGGAACCTGTTCCTTTGCTGCTATTGCTAAACCATCTTCATCCATCTCGAATATTTCTGGACATATAGAAGGACATAGCCCACATCCTATGCAGGCATCTTTTTCTACATGAGCAATCATATTATTCACCTCAATTTACTTTTTTAGTATTCTGCCCTGTAGTTTCTGAAGATATACTATTCTCCTGAAATACAATTAATTGAGGTTATTAGCCATCCTTTCTCAGTTTGTTCTACATTGACTAGATAATCATTCTCTTGTTTTTTATCAATAACAGAGCCTAGAGTAATTTTTGCTAAAAATATATTTTTTTTAGTAGTAAGCTCTATACTCACTTTTTGAATGCTTAAAAGAGGTTTTTCAGTTAATAGTTTTTCGAGATCGACATGATCTCTTCTAGCTTTTAAGGTTGTCATCTCTGAGGCTAACTCAAACTGTCTGTAATCTAATCTTTTCCAATAATTTTTTACTAAACTATAAGAGTTAAAAGTATACTCTCCTCGAGACATAGCTGAGGCAGCAGCTTCAGGTTTTTGCCACCAAAAAATCATCCCAATGAATAATACACTGAAAACTATAATAAAAAAGCGACGGTTAAATAACATAATTTCCCTCCTAAAGATCTTTTACTATATAAATAGGAGGGAAATACCAAATTCATGTCTGTATTAATTTATTTATTCTTAAATACCTTTTTTAAAAAACTAAGTACTGGCTGAGGCAGCCGGATGTAGTAAATTTTCATACATTCTCCCCCCTAAAAATAACCTTCTAACAATAATTTATGCACCATGTTTGAATTATACGACGTAGTAATTATTAACAGCTTCTTCGAGTTGTTTAACTAATGACACTTCTTCTGCGGTTTTGGCGGAGAAGTATAGTTTCCCTACTATGGCTGTTAACATCTTAATTACGTCTTCAAAGACTAATTTGTCTTTGAGTGCTAACTTTTCACTGGTCTCAATCATAGCAATACCAAATTGATGACCAACACCTTCCTTCATCATCTTGGTACATGTCTTCCCTAAAAGCTTCATTACGAGTGCCGCTTCTTGAGTATCTAGCTGTCTAACGGCATCCAGCGTTGTATTTAACCCCTGAACGATCCGTACCCCAATGTTGGACCAATCTATCGGCTGACCCATTTTTTTACTCCCCCCTTAATGATAATCACCTGTGCCTTACTATATGCTCAGGTGACAAAAGGGGTGAAATCTATCTTGGCAGTTATTACATAAGTTATTATTTTCCGAGTTTCGGTACTTGGAGTGATGAAACCATCAGGAACCCCAAAACTAACATACAAATCGGATATGCTTGCCAAGGAATCCTGTCTATAAATAATAAGAGTAAGGCCATGAAACCTCCTGCAAAAGTAATCGGAACACCGACGAAATAATCAGTACTGCAGAGAATGTTAAATCTTGCTAAACGAACTGCTCCGCACATAGCAAAAAAAGCTGAAACCCAGATTCCCCAGAAAGGCCAAGATATTTGGTAAACAAAGACGTAAATAAGAACTGCAGGTGCCAAACCAAAAGATATGACGTCACTCAAAGAATCCAGTTCCTTTCCGAAATCGGAATTTGCTTTAAACTTCCTGGCAACTTTACCATCTAGAGAATCCATAAGAACTGAAAGCATTATCATTGCCGAAGCAAGGCGTAAAACGTTCTCAAAAGCAAATATTATTGCGAGGAATCCAAATAGTAAATTAGCTAGTGTAAAAATACATGGCAAGATCGTTGAATTTAAGGTTTTAAATTTCATTAATTATTTCACTCTCCTGATGACAGTATCTTTCGAGCACATTGGCCGGAAGTTCCTGATCCAATGTCTTTACTTCTGCTTATTACAGATAAAGATTAATCAATATATTTATGATTTAATTATTGTTATTATAATCAGGACTGTGGAATCTGTCCATCTTCAAATAAATAATCAGTTTTCTTAACTTGCTAACCTAATACAATAATACTACACCCAGTCTCCAACTTGGGCTATAAGATTTTCGGAACTCCCTTGAAAATACGACAAAATAGGTAAAGATTTTAAGAAATACTTACCATAATATTTTTTGAGAATTCGATCATCTAACAAAATCACAACACCTCTATCATCTTTAGTCCTGATAAGTCGTCCAAATCCTTGTTTAAAACGAATTATTGCTTCAGGTAAGTATAACTCATAAAATGGATTTTGCCCCCGACTTTCGAGAAGACGTGCTTTAGCTTCTAAAATAGGCGAATCAGGAGGCCAAAAAGGTAGCTTAGTCATAATTACACATTTTAGACTTTCTCCAGGTATATCTATACCTTCCCAAAAGCTACTAGTACCTAAAAGGATACTTTGCTTATTTTCTATAAAGTCCTGGAGAAGTGCATCCCTCGCCCCATCTATCCCTTGGGCAAGGATTTTAATTCGAGAATTAATCAAATTACGTTGTAATTGAAAATGTAC
>CALBJS010000110.1 GCA_937892995.1 uncultured Peptococcaceae bacterium
AATTAAAACTCATGGGGCTATTCAGCATCCCCTAATTAATAAACATTAATTACACTAGCAGAACCCATAATGATATTCAATATTCAACGCAAAAGTGTATCACTAACTCATTTTTACATTGCACATTTATAAATTAATTTTATACTTTTTCATTTTTCTAACTACAGTTGACTGATTTACTCCTAATAATTTAGCTACTTTACGTGTGCTTTTTAATTCCCCATAACTTTTTATTAATAATTCTTTTTCAGAAGTTTCTTTTAAATCTTTAAGTGTAATAATTTCTTTTTTATTCAAATCTTCACTAATTTCTTTTAAATTTATATCTTGAGGAAAAGAATTAGTAATTAATATTCTTTCAATCATATTTTCTAGTTGCCTTATATTTCCAGGCCACTCATAATTATAAAACCATTTTAATTCTGTTGGAGAAAAAACCTTTTTAACACTATATTTTTCTTCATATTTTTTTAAGAAAAAATTAATTAATAATGGTATTTCCTCTTTCCGTTCTCTCAATGGAGGAATTAGAATAGGAATTACGTTAAGTCTATAATAAAGATCTTCACGGAAAAGTCTTTCTTTGACCATTTTAGGAAGATTTTTATTAGTAGCTGCTAAGAGGCGAAAGTTAATTTTAATAGGCTCTGTGCTCCCCACTCGTATAATGCTTTTTTCTTGCAATACACGTAATAACTTTACTTGTACATTTAGGGGAAGTTCACCTATTTCATCTAAAAAGATAGTCCCTTCTTCTGCAGCTTCAAATAATCCAATTTTTCCTTTTCTTTTTGCGCCAGTAAATGCACCTTCATCATAACCAAATAATTCTGATTCGATTAAATTTTCTGGTATAGCACCACAATTAACGGCAATAAATTTTCCTTTTCGGTGGCTATATTTATGAATTAATTTGGCAATTATTTCTTTTCCTACGCCTGACTCTCCCGTTATTAATATTGTAGTATCAAACTCTGAAACTTTTTCAATTAAGGAGATTATTTCATACATTTTTTCGCTTTTTAATATAAAACTATCTTCATTAAACTCTATCTTCGGATTAATCGTTTTACATTCTTTCAGTAATGAAACAACCCTTATAATTTCTCCTTTCTCATTCAAAATAGGATTAGAAATTACTGTAAATGTTTTATTACTTTTAAAAACATCTTGCGTTATAATTGTTTTTTCTTTAGATAATATGGCTAATATAACTGCAGATTCTGAAATAATTTTGTTGTTAACAAATTCTTTAACATTTTTGCCCAAAAATTCATACTTTTCTAAACCCATAAATGATTGATAAAATTTATTTCCATAAATATAATTGCCTTTTTCATCATTAACTGTTATTCCAGCAGGAACTGAATCTAAAATAAAAAGTAAAAAATCATTATTTAACTCCATTAAATAACCCCCTTTAGATAAAGGTACCTTCTCGAAAACTCTCTCTCCAGTTATATCAACTGGTTTAATTAGGGATTGCTGAACAGATTTAACTTTATCAATTAAGCTAATTTGAACACTCTAAAATACCCTTCGATAAAATTGAGTATAAGAATCCGGAGTCTGTGCTCCAGGTTCATTACCAACAGCTGCATAGCGATTACAGTCTCGCTGGTTTCCCTGAGACGGGTCATAATACGGCCGAGCCCATAGAACCGCTTTCCTTCGCCGAATTTGCCTTCAACTGCATTACGGATTCCAGCATCTAATCGTTCTTGTTTTTTTTGTTCTCTTAAAACATCGGGATCTTTGGCCGGCCTACCCAATGGAGGGCCACTCAGTTTAATGTTATGCTTCTTGCAGTAGTTGAGATTCTCTCTGTTTCGGTAAATTTTATCGGCCATTACGGCTTCCGGATAAAAGCCAAATCTTTGGTAATAGTTTTCAACTGATTGAATCAGCGTTTTGCATTCATTGAATGCGTCAAAGCTTAAGCTTTCCATGAAGCTAAAACCGTTTACCACACTAATGGCCAGTTTGGCTCCAAATTCCACATCTGCGTTCTTCTTGCCACGTACAATGGGTCTGACAAAAGGCATATGGAGGCTGACAATCCGATCTTCTATCGAATGTTTTTTCTTCTTGTACATCTCTAGCTGTTGTCGGTAGATTTCCTGACTAACGAGAAGATTGCGGTACTGACGTTTGCTCAAAAGCGTCAGTGGACTTTTTTGAGCTAGCTCCATGATATGTTTCAGATCTCGGCGAATATAGCGGAGTTGACCTCCGACCCCTTTACGGATGGTTTTGGCAGTTACATGTTTCTTTTTATCGATTTTAAGATAGTTTTTACGTGCCTTGCAGCGATAGGTTCTGGGTTTCTTGAGAGTCCCGACATGTGGGGTATGAAGCACATCAACGATTTCTTCCAAAGCCTGCCGAGTCGTGTTGAGAAGCCAGAGATCTGTAGGATAGTGAATATCTGCAGGTACACAAGTAGCATCCAAGATCAGCTTGACTGAGTTCTTGGTTTCCGATGAAGGATCTTGAACCGTTTGTTCTTCTTGGGTTGCGTCATCAGAGCATTCTCCCCCGGAAGGATTTGTATCGTCCGGATCGTCAGGATTATCTGGTTCTTCAGGCTCTCTGGTTTGTCCTGCAATGATTTCATTGACTTCGTTAATAATATCCTTGCCCAGACGTTTTCGAAAATGGGTCATAAGAGAGTGATTAAACGGCGGTTTATCTACAAATTCACTGAGCCCAATGAAAAATTGCATGTAGGAATTTTCTGTGATCTCTTCGACCGTATCTCTATCGGATAATGATTTCATATTTTGAATAATCAAAGCTCCAAGTGCCAGACGTACAGAATATGCTCGCTGGCCCCGGCTGACGGGAAAACTCTTGGCATATTTCTTTTCTATTTCAGCCCAAGGTATGAGTAGAGCTAATTGGCACCATTTGTTGTCCGGGTTCGATTTCCCACCAAAGGGTAAGTAGAATTCATACGGAAAAGTGATCTGCTGCTCAGTCGGTTTGTACATGAAAACACGCTCCCAAGTGCAAGGTTTTTTATAGGTATATTAATGTT
>CALBJS010000111.1 GCA_937892995.1 uncultured Peptococcaceae bacterium
AAGAATATTGATAAGCTTTCGCTTCAGAAGATACTCCTTATTAATCTCCTCTTGACCTGGAAGTGAAGAATGAATAAAAATCGGCAATCTTTTATAGAGTGCTTCACTTAGTGTGACGCCTCCGGGTTTGGTTAAGATAGCGTGTGCTTCATTATATAGGATATTCATAGTATCTCTAGAAGATATATAGGATAAAGGTTTAACATTATCCAGCTTAAGGGAGAACACTTCTTTATATAGTTTCTTATTTTTGCCACACAGAAGGGAGAAATAATACTCTTTACTCTCAGGAAGACTAGAGATAAGATGCTGAATGTCCCCTAAGCCACCGCTTCCTCCAGAAATAAGTATATGATATGGAGCAAATGGTTGATGAGATTGTCGGGGAAGAAAACATTCTTCAATTGGTATTCCTGTCACAAAAATCTTGTTAGGATTGATATTGTTTTTAGCTATTAATTGACTTTTGATATCTATATCGGGTACAAAGTGATAATCAATCCCTTCTATTCCCCAAAGTTTATTAATAAAAAAGTCAGTGTAAACATTTATTATCGGAGGGGTTGCAAATCCAGAATATCTCAATCTGCTAATTAAAAAGGAGGGGAAGGCTTGGGTGCAAATTACTAGATCCGGCTGTTCCTCATTTAATAGGTTTTTCATTTTATCTAAAAATTTAATCTCATACCAATTGAAGTGTTTTGTGGATTTTGATGGATAGACAAAGCTACGGTAAAGCCAGACAAAGGTTTGTGGTGAATGATCAATCCAAGTAAGATAAGTCAATCGAAATGCCTTTTCAAGCAGTTTATCTGCATAACTGAAGAAGTCAATTTTTGTACATTTAATATTTTTAATCCTCCGCTCTAAAGAACGAATTAGGGCATCGGCAACAGTATGATGACCGGTTGGCATTTGAAGAAACGGGAGAAATAGGATCTTCATTCCACTCTTGCCTCTTTCTAAAAAAAATTGATTATACTAAATTAGATGTGCTTGAAAAAAGAGTAATTTCAGTTCCTAGTTTTTCCATATATTTAAAATATATTCGAAAATATATTAAACCTAACCTCTCAGAACGATTATCTATCTTAACGAAGTGCCCATTTAGCTCATTTATAGTTAGTAAACTACAAATCATAAGCTTCATATTTTGGTAATATATTTTAACCATATAATTTACCAATTACTTCTCGTTTAGATAAAAAGTATCCTGCAAATAATTAGAGCATGTTAAGAGTTGTTAGGAGTGTAAAAATGTTAAGAAGAAAAAGTGGGTTAGCCAATTATACAAGCATTATTGCCACTATCGCTACTGCAGTCTTAGCGATCACTGCCTTGATAACAGTTTATATTACCATATCGGCTTGGAGAGAAGAACAAGAGGCTAACAGGCCATACTTTACTTTTAAAGAGTCTCCAAAAGTTGTGATTAATCGATCACCAGAGTTCGAGATTAAGTTTACCAATGTCGGGGAGCATCCAGCGGTGAACCTCTGGAGTAAGTCAATAGTTTTTAGTTCTACCTTAAATTCCAAGCCTGTTGCCACAGATGAAGATGCATTAGTAAATGACATACCAAAGAATGCCTCAGCAACATTACTTATTGGTCTAGATGCCTTAGAAAAACAAACAAAGCTTGGTAATGTATCACCACATTTTATAGTAATTGTATTAAGATATGAAGACCCTATAATAGATAAAAAATTTGAACAGACTCTCTATATCAAATGGAATGGCATAAAAGATGGGGAAGTGCTCTTAACGAATCATGCGGAAGAAGAGGAAAAACAAACAATAATCAACTATTTCATTCAAAATAATATTTCCTTTTAAAGCAATAATGAGGATTTTATAACTAGTTATCAGCTTTTAGAGCTCTACTACTGACTCGGATTTCGTAGTTGGTAACATGTTTGATATATAGTATATATAGTGCAACTCTACGCAGGAATTGCGTAAATAATGGCGAATATGACGAGTAAATTATTTAATCTGGATCTCCCAATATTAATATTTATATAGGGGATGTGAAAAGGTGCAAGGGATAGAGTCCAAGGCCAAAGGAGCTCTTGCAGGGATAGCGATAGGAGATGCCTTAGGTGCTACACTAGAATTTATGACTAGAGATGAAATTCTTCATAAATATGGTATCCATAAAGAAATAATCGGTGGAGGATATTGGCAATTAGCTCCTGGGGAAGTTACAGATGATACGGATATGACAATAGCTGTGGCTAAGGGGATTATTGCAAAACCGAATAATCCCTTAGATCAAATTGCTCACTATTTTACAGAATGGGTGAATACCGAACCTAAGGATATTGGAAATATCTGCCGTCTAGTTCTTACCGAAGGGATAAAAAGAGGAATAAAAAAGGAAGAAGATTGGTTAGAGATTGCTGAATATGCCCATAAACTCAGCGGGGGGAGAAGCGGTGGCAATGGGTCATTAATGAGAACTATCCCAGTAGTACTTGCATATTTTTCGGATAAGGAGAAAATGTTTGAAATAGCATATCGTCAATCAGCACTAACTCATTATGATCATCTTGTTGGGAAATGTGTTATTTCTTATTGTGATATCGTAAGGGATATTTTGCTTGGTGGTAACATTAAAGACGTAATCTTGAAAAACATCAAAAATAGTCCTTTTAAATTAGATATTAATCTTGCTCTTGGACATATTAATACTTCAGGATATGTTGCCCATACTTTAGAAGCAGCTCTAAACTGTGCATATCAAACTGAATCCTTCGAACAAGCTCTTCTTATGGCGGTCAACCTTGGTGGGGACACAGATACAATTGGGGCAGTAACAGGGGGAATAGCCGGAGCTAGTTATGGTCTGGAAAATATACCCTTAAGATGGTTAGATAAGTTGATTATCAAGAATGAGATCTTATTCCTTGCAGATCAACTACTATCTATTAATTCAAAACATTAAGAAGATAATAGTGTCCCAAAACTTAAAAAATAGATGCTCCGATATTTGCTATTTTGGCAAAATCAACTATACTAAAATAATAATCTCTTTCCTAGGGGGTAACTAATATTAATACTTCATTTTCTTCTTCAAATTTTATTTCAAACATTATACGTGAAGATTTACAAATGAATAAAAACAACGGCAGGGTCCATACACGTTTTCCTCCTGAACCAAATGGCTATCTTCATATTGGACACGCCAAATCTATTTGCTTGAATTTTGGAATTGCCAAGGAGTTTAATGGATTGTGTAATCTACGGTTTGATGATACTAATCCTTGCAAAGAAGAAGTCGAATTCGTGGAGTCTATTAAAGAAGATGTGAACTGGCTTGGTTTTTCATGGGACGAAAGGTTATACTATGCCTCAGATTATTTTGAAGAACTTTATGAGTTTGCTGTCAAACTGATTCAGAAGGGTAAGGCTTATGTTTGTGATCTTTCTGCCGAGGAAATTAGGGAATACAGAGGAACATTAACTGAGCCTGGTAAGGATAGTCCTTATATTAAGCGTTCTATTCAAGAAAACCTTGAATTATTTGAAAAAATGAGGGCGGGCGAATTCCCTGATGGTTCAAGAGTTCTAAGAGCAAGAATAGATATGACATCACCAAATCTAAATATGCGTGATCCTGTTTTGTATAGAATAATGCATGAAAATCATCACAGGTCAGGGGATAAGTGGTGTATCTATCCAATGTACGATTTTGCTCATCCTTTGTCCGATGCAATTGAAAAAATAACCCACTCTATTTGTACTATGGAGTTCGAGGATCACCGGCCTCTTTATGATTGGTTTATAGACCAATTAATAGAGGAAAATAAACCTAAGCAATATGAATTTGCTCGCTTAAACCTAACCAATACAGTGATGAGCAAAAGAAAATTACGTCAAATAGTAGAAAAAGGTTTTGTTCAAGGGTGGGATGATCCTCGTATGCCGACTATTTCGGGTTTGCGGAGAAGGGGTTATACCCCGGAAGCTATCCGGGATTTTTGCAACCGTATTGGAGTAGCTAAAGCAAATAGTATTGTTGATGTTACTCTTTTGGAACATTGTCTAAGAGAAGATCTAAATAAGAAAGCCCCAAGGGTAATGGCTGTTCTCGATCCAATAAAGGTTGTTCTCTTGAACTATCCTGAAAATCAAGAAGAAGTATTAAAAGCAGAGAATAATCCCGAAAAACCTGATGCAGGCCATCGACAAATAATGTTTTCTAAGAATTTATATATCGAACGCGAAGATTTTATGGAAGATCCGCCTAGTAAATATTTCCGACTCTCACCTGGAAAGGAAGTAAGACTTAAACACGCTTATATTATCAAGTGTGAAAAAGTAATAAAGAACGAAAACGGTGAGATAGTAGAAATTCATTGTACTTATGATCCAGAGACCAAAAGTGGTGGTAATGCAAGTAATAGAAAAGTAAAGGGAACACTTCATTGGATCTCCGTACCTCATGCAATTGATGCCGAAATACGGTTTTATGATTATCTGATTCAGGATGATCAGCCGTCAGAAGAAGAGACGGAGAATAACGACGATTTTCTTTCAAGAGTTAATCCAAATTCTTTAATTGTAAGGAAAAATTGTAAAGTCGAACTAAGTTTGAGAGAATCATCACCTGGTGAAAAATATCAATTTTTGCGTCAAGGTTATTTCTGTGCTGACTCCAAGGATCATACTCCAGACAAATTAGTATTTAATAAGATAATTAGTTTAAGGGATAGTTGGGCAAAAATAAACAGAAAATCAAACAAATAAAAGAGAATGTAAATAAGTTCTGAGCAGATAATTAGACACCAATTGAATTGATTTGATATTTATATATGATCCAGTAAAATCTAATATTTAGAAGGAAAAAAATATTTATGGCAGCAAGAGAAAGATTAAATGACCAAATCAGTTTTATACTGGAAATTGATAAATTAAAAAAGATATACAGACAATCACTTCTTACTGATGGAAGTAGAGAAGAAAACGATGCTGAGCATTCCTGGCATCTTGCGATCATGGCTATTGTTCTGAGTGAACATGCAAATGATCATCAGCTTGACATTTTAAAAGTTCTTAAAATGGTACTTATCCATGACATTGTAGAAATAGATGCAGGAGACACATTTATCTACGATACCAAAGGAAATAGCAGTAAGGCTGAAAGAGAAAAGAAAGCCGCCGAAAGGATTTTTGGTTTCCTACCCAAAGATCAGGCCCAAGAATTTAGGAATTTATGGGAAGAATTTGAAACAAGAGAAACTTCTGAAGCAAAGTTTGCTGCTGTTCTGGATAGATTAGAACCATTGCTTCTCAATTCTAAGACAGAGGGCCACACTTGGAAAAAATTCAGTATTAAAAGCGAAACGGTTTTTCAAAAAAACCAGCATGTCCAAGAAGGTTCGCTAGTGCTTGGGGAATATGTAAATGAACTTATTGAAAATTGTATTTCAAAAGGCTATTTTAATGAATAATAACGGTACAAGAAGCATTCCGATTAAGGAATGCTTCTTTACTTTAAAAGTTATAATACTTAGTTAAAACTAAATTTTCTGACCGCTTTTCAGTTGCTGTTCTGCAAACTGAACCATTCGTTTTGTCATGTAACCGCCTACAGTACCGTTTTCACGAGCTGTACGGTCTCCACCTAGAGTAGCACCTAATTCGTTAGCAATTTCATATTTAAGTGAATCCAATCCTTTAGATGCCCCTTGAACAGCGGGAGTGTTAGAACTTCTTTCCCCAGGCATGTCATTTCCCTCCTTTTAATCTAAGTTTTTTTGTCTGGGAGTCGTTCTTATTATTTGTTTTTTTTTTTTTATTACTCAGGTAAATGTTTGCTGATAATTAAGGTTTAACCAATAATGGTAAATCGCACCTTTTCAAATAATTTCAAAAAGTTAAAATATGAAAATCTAATAGATTATGATAGAATTAAAAAGTAAAATCTTTTTTAAAATTATCTCTATTTAGGAGGGAAGGAAATGGATGTTAGAGATAGTAATTTAATAATCACAGATGAAAATAAATGTGAGGGTTGTAACAAATGCATTAGACATTGTCCTGTACATGCCAATATTGCTTATTCTAATCATGACGGAAAAATAAAAGTTAAAATTAATAAGGAATGGTGTATTAATTGTGGTAAATGTTTAGAAGTTTGTGACCATAACGCTCGTAAATATGTCGATGATACTGATCAATTCTTTAGTGATTTGAAGAATGGTTTGAATATTACTATGATAGCAGCCCCTGCGGTGAGAGTTAATTTTAATAATTATAAACATTTATTTGCTTATCTTAAATTAATGGGAGTAAACGCTGTCTATGATGTTTCCTTTGGGGCAGATATTACTACCTGGGCTTATCTAAAAGTTATCAAAGAGCAAAACCTTTCCACTGTTGTTGCTCAGCCTTGCCCAGCAATTGTTAGTTATATTGAAAAACATAAACCTGAGATTATTAGTAAAATTTCTCCGATACATAGCCCTATGATGTGTACCGCCATTTATCTGCAAAAATATTTAAATAATAAGGATAAATTAGCCTTTTTATCCCCTTGTATTGCTAAAAAGGATGAGATGGAAAATACCAGTAAGTTTATAACCTACAATGTTACTTATCAAAAACTAATGGAGTATTTATTGACTAATGAAATAAACCTAAATAACTATGGGGAAAAGGATTTTGATGATCTATCTTGTTCTTTAGGATTTTTATATAGTCGCCCGGGTGGTCTAAAAGAAAATATTGAAGCTATTGCAAATAATGCCTGGGTAAAACAAATAGAAGGCACTGAATCTGTTTATGATTACTTATCTGTCTATAATGGTAGGGTGAAAGAGAATAAACCTGTTCCGCTGGTAGTAGATGCTTTGAATTGTATTCATGGATGCAATATTGGTTCTGCATCGTGTATTTCCCAAGATATTTTAGATGATATTGATTTCAAATTTAACAATTTGAAAAAAGAAAAGATTAAAGAAGAGACCAAAGGCTATATTAATAAAAAATTTAAGTGGATTGGAGAAAAATTAGAGAAAGAATTGAATCTCCAAGATTTTTTTAGAGAATATAATCGGACTAAAGCGGTTAAGTCCAAAAAAATTCCGACAGATAAAGAAGTAGAAGAAATTTTTAAATCGCTTTACAAAAATGATGAAGCATCCCGAAATATTAACTGTACTGCTTGCGGCTGCCATACTTGTAAAGATATGGTTATTGATATATATAATGGCTTAAATGTACTAGCTAATTGCATGGATTATACTCGGAATAAAGTTTTGTCAGAAACAGTAAAAAATACTGAAATTAATGTAATACTTAAAGAAATTGAAGAATTAAGTGATGAACGATTACGAAGGACCAACGAACTCAAAGAGAATGTTAATTTTATTAAGAATTCTTTGGTTGAGTTAGCTCAAGCTAATGAACAAAGTGCCGTAACTTTAATGGATGTTAATACCCAAGCTGAAAAAACTGTCCGGACTGCCGAACATCTTAAGGAAAGTGTTGATCAAATGGAAGTCAAATTAAACAATTTTGTTAAGGCTTCAGAGCAAATTGTTGATATTGCTAATCAGACTAATCTTCTTTCTTTAAATGCGGCTATTGAGGCAGCCAGAGCAGGTGAACATGGTCGGGGTTTTGCCGTGGTTGCCCAAGAAGTTCAAAAACTTGCTGATCAATCAGGATTTGTTGTTAAGTCCACAATGAATGATGAACATCTGATGTTAAGTCTAATTGAAAGTATCTCAGAGATATCTAGTGAACTGGAAAAGAAGATGAATGAAGTTAGCAAAGCAATTACAGAGTCTCTAAGGTCGAGTGAACAAATTTCTGCTACAGGGCAAACTATTCTTTCAGCTGTTGAAAAAATAGTTGAGAATAATTAATAAACAAGTGAGACTTTATTTATTAATAGATAATTTGGTTCAGTTGAACAATATCGGTTTGCTAAATATCAAAAGTCCTCGAGTTAAGCTTGAGGACATCATTATGTTTATCTGGTTAACATAACTTAACTAGTTAATGGTATAATTGCAACAAAAATAAAAATTAGGAATATAAAAAAATATTTTTAGTAGGTAAAGGGGAAACAAACGTAGCTATGAATAAGGTGTATTTTGTATTGTTAATGATTATTTCCGGTTGGATGTTTGGAGTTCAATCTTCAATAAATGGTGCTTTAGGAAAAAGAATTGGGGTATTTGAGAGCTCATTTTTTTCTTTTCTATTGGGAACCGTAGTCTTACTATTCGTAGTAATATTTTTCGGGAAAGGTAACTTTTGGACATTTACGGAAGTTCCAAAATGGCAGTTAATTGGGGGTCTTCTTGGTGTTTTTATTGTAACTTCTACAATCCTAGCCGTACCGAATATTGGTGTTGCTTCAGCTGTTTTTGCTATTATGCTGGGGCAAATAATGATTAGTATAGTGATAGATCATTTTGGATTATTTAATGTTCCAGTCATACCTTTTGATTTATTAAGATTAACAGGAGTAGTTTTAATGATCGCTGGGTTATTTTTAATATTTAAAGGAAATCTTAGTTCGTAGATAGTAAAAAAGATAGGAATATTAGATCAGATCTCTAAGAAGGGAAGCAAGATCCAAGATATGACTAAGCGTATGTTATTTATTAATATCATCCTCTCCCAGGTAATAATTCTTATTATTGCTTTGCTCTTAGGGAGACTCTTGGTAAGCGATATAGGTTTTAGAGATCTATTAAAAATAGAATTAAGTGTTAAAACTATTATTACCTTCTTGGTAGGGAGTGCGGCATTACTTTCTCTTCAGCTCTTGTTCCATAAATATGTATCGAAGGAAAGGCTATTTGACGAAATAAACGTTATTCTTATCGAAAAATTTTCCTTACCAAATCTATTTTTAGTATTTTTTAGCGGCTCTTTTGCTGAGGAATTTCTTTTTCGTGGGATTTTGCAACCACTTATAGGAATCTGGTTAACTAGCTTACTGTTTGCTTTAATACATTTCAGGTATCTACGAAAATTTTTTATTTTAATTGAAGTTTATTTAATGGGAATAATTCTTGGAATTTCCTATGTTATTTCTTCCTCACTATGGGTACCAATCTTTTGTCACTTATTTGTTAACTTTATAACTGCTTTGCTCATAAAAAAAGGCTATCTAAAATATTATAATGAGTGAAAGTTACCGGGGGCGTATTTTTCATTGATTTTTGAATCAGAAATTGACAAAATAATACGTCTATAAAAAATAAAAGACCGAATTATCGGGATGTCCGACCAAAGGGGGGGCTCAGGACGTGAAACAGGCATCATTTGATGAAATCTACGAAGAGTTGTTTCCAGCGGTGTATAGATTTGTTTGCTTACGTATCCCGTCCTCAGAGATCGAAGATGTTACCGCTGAGATTATGGCTAAAATCTGGAAGTCGCTCTCGAATTTTGAAGGAAGAAGCTCACTCAAAAGTTGGTCTTTACGTATTGCATCCAACTATATAGCTGATTTTTATCGAGGGAGGAAAGAAGTTAAAATTATTCCTCTGACAGAAGAACTACAGATCTTACAAAATAGTCGTGATCATGGGGAGGATCTAGCAACCCTTTTATCCATTAGTAGTACTTTGGCTCAATTAACCGAACCTCAGGTTGCTGTAATTCAACTAAGATTGATTGAAGGTTTCAGTTCAACTGAAACAGCTTCCATACTTGGCACCACCCAACAAGCAGTCGATAGCATGTTGTACCGAGCAAAAAAAAGTTTTCGAACGATTTATCAGGCAGAGGTGGCTGGAGGTGAATGTAGATGAGAAAAGATAAGATAACAGCCATGTGGGAAGAAGATGGTGATTTGATGTGCTTAAAAAATTTTTTCGCCTATATCTATCAAAATAATAACCTTAAAGACCGAATTAAGAGCAAAACTTTAGAAAAGATTGCTGTTTCAAATGAAAACTATGTGTCGACAACCGAAGAATCTGAGGCACCTGAAGCACATAGTGAACAATACACATTTACAAGTGATAAGAGGAAAAAGTTCCTCCTCATTTCGGGTTTAAGAAAACAACTCAAAAGCAGAAAGAATGCTCTCAAAATATTCTCTGTTGCGGCAGTGGCTATTTTTGCTATATATTTAGGAACAAGCCCTCTTTTTACAGGAGACAATTCGCCTCTAAGAGTTGCCTCTGGTAAAGCTGCTAGTGAAGATGCGGACCTTAATAATAAAGTTATGCCGCAAGCTGCGGGCTCTTCTATATATGAGCCGGAGTTATCCATTTCAAAAAGGGCGATGGAACAAGCAGATTTCGCATATAGCACCAATGAAAGTATCATGTTGCAGAAAGAAAATAGTGTGGCTGAGGAAACGATTCAACAGAAGATCATCTATGTTTTAGAAGTTACACTGAAAACAGATAATGTGTCCGTTACTCTCGATACCCTGCAAGAAAAAGTGACTTCCCTAGGAGGGTATATTGCTGAATCCAGACAGAATAACACTGAAGATCAGACTAGTGCTTTTCTATCCTTAAGGATTCCAGTAACAGAATTTGATAGTTTTAAAGGCGAGCTTTCTAAATTTGGAACTGTTTCGAATCAACACCTTTTTACAGACGATGTTACTAGACAGTATTTTGACGTCGAAACCAGGTTAAGATCTTGGGAAGCTCAAGAAAAAAGATATCTTGAAATCTTACAACAAGCCAAAACTGTAGACGAAATACTCAAGATTGAGGATTCCTTGGCAAATGTTCGTAGGGAAATGGAAAGTTTAAAAGGACAACTTAAATACTGGGATAATCGAGTCCAATACTCAGAAATTAGGATAAATATTTACCCTAGCCAAAGTAATTTTACTGTAACCGATCCTTGGCAACCAGTATCTTTAAAAAGTACTTTCCACGCAGCAAAAAATGCAGTAATCAAGTCTATAAGTTTTCTTTGGAATTCATTAAATTATTTTGTAGTCTTCATTGGATACGCTATTCCTATTGTAGTTTTACTTGCAATAATTTGGTTTTTTTTTCGTAGGTACAGAAAATCCAAATAAAATTATTTATTTATTCATACCCCCATTGTCTCCTACGATGGGGGTATCGTATTTTAATTGAGAGCTTAGGGATATTTTAGGATTGTAAAGGGATATGGAAAATGAATATAGAATTAAAAGAAACTGAAGTAATATTGTGTTTATAGTTTATTTTATTGAACGAGGGGATAATATAACAAAGTTAGGAAGAAAATCATGAATTTACAAGAAAAGTGGTTTGCGGTTGTTAATCCCAATTCTGCTAACGGTAGGACTCGAAATGAATGGCCCGTGTTTTACCAGAAAATCCTTTCAGCAGGTCTAAACGTAGATTATTCCTATACCTCTAGCCATGGAAATGGAATAGACCTAACGAGAAAAGCACTTAGCCAGGGTTATAAGAGAATCATCGCCGTAGGTGGAGACGGGACGGTTAATGAAGTAATCAATGGTTTATTTGTTAACGATAGGAAGGCGACAGAGGGTCTCGAGTTGGCGATACTTGGCAATGGGACAGGTAGTGATTTTATCCGCACTTACAAGTCCAGTAACAATATTGATCATTTTATTAATTCTTTAAAGGATAATTGTTTTTTCAAAAGTGATGTTGGCAAAGTTACTTTTCAAAATAGACAAGGGAAAAAAGAATGTCGTTATTTCCTGAATGCAGCAAATATTGGTATCGGAGCTGAAATTGTTAACCATGTAAATAAACGGAGTAAAGCTTTGGGAAGTAAGCTTACTTATTTTACTGGGACTATCGCAACAATATTTAGATATAATAACATTTCAACTTCTTTAATATTAGATAACATTAAATTCTTAGAGGGGATATATTGTGGACTAGTTATTTGTAATGGTCAATACATCGGAGGGGGTATGCACATCGCACCTCAAGCGAAGACTAATGATGGTTTCTTTGACCTAGTAGTAATCGATGATATCTCCAGACTAAGACTGTTGTCCCAGTTTCCATTGATATACAAAGGAAGACATATCAATCTTCCGGAAATTAATATTTATAGATGTCAGACAATTTCTTTAGTTACCACTGAAGCAACTATCCTTGAAGCCGATGGCGAAATCTTGGGATTCTCCCCCAGTGAATTTAGCATTCTTCCTCAATGTCTATCAATAAGAATTTAATCCGGAGAAAAAAGTAAATAATTGATTTTTCAACCTAATGATTATCCCTGTAATTGAAATCCCGAAGAGTTGATACAGGGATTTTATATTTAATAAATTAATGCTTAGGTTCAATGGTCAGCTAATGACAAAATAATACCTGACCATTATTGACCTTAATCAAACTATCGAATATAATATGCTTATTAGGTAAATTATTGTACTGAAAACATGCTGAGTTTTTGTTTTATGTAAGAGAGGTGAAAATATGGATTTTAAAGATTATTATAATATTTTAGGGGTTTCTCCCCAAGCTGATAATAAGGAAATAAAAAAGGCTTATCAAACCCTTGCTAAAAAGTATCATCCCGATGTTAACCCTGGTAATAAAGAAGCTGAAGAAAAATTCAAGGAAATTAATGAAGCTTATCATGCCATTGCCGACCCAGCAAAAAGGCAAAAATACGACGATTTGAGAACAAATTATCAACAGTGGCAGACACATGGTAGTAGGGGAACTTTCGATTGGACAGCCTGGCGACAAACGCCTGGTAATACTAGTTATACTCGTACTATGTCCCCGGAAGAATTTGCGGAAATATTTGGGGATAGAGGTTATAACTCTAATAAAAGTTTCGGTGGGTTTTCCGATTTTTTTTCAACAATTTTTGGGATGGGTGAAAATTACGATTTAGAAAACCAAGATTATTATCCGGAATTTTATACGCATTCTAGAACTGGAAGGAATATTCAGGGTGAAATTACGATAACACTGGAAGATGCTTATCATGGTACAAGAAAACTTATTGATATAGGCAAAAGACGAATAGAAGCGGTGATCCCTAAAGGTATTCAAGAAAACAAAAAAATAAGACTTTCCGGCCAAGGAGAAGCAGGATCTAAAGGCGGTCAACATGGAGATTTGTTACTAACAGTAAAAATCCTTCCACATCAAAAACTTTCCAGAGATGGAGATGACCTTAATGTCAATTTAGAAATTGACTTCTATACAGCTGTACTGGGTGGTGAAGCTAGGGTAAATACTTTGGCAGGTGAGGTGCTTCTTAAGATACCACCCAAAACCCAAACGGGGAAGAGTTTCAGGTTAAAGAGTAAAGGGATGCCTATCATTAACCAACCTGGTAAATACGGTGATTTTTATGTCAAGATCTCTATTGTCTTACCAGAGGATATTAGTAAAAAAGAGATGAAAACTCTGCAAGAAATTAGAAAGCAACGCTTAAATGTAAAGGGGGAATAAAGCATGGCCTTTGATACTAACCGTTTCACTCAAAAGTCACAAGAAGCAATTATTACAGCCCAGAGTAATGCCGAGAGAAATAATAACAGCCAAGTAGAGCCTGAGCATCTTCTCCTAGCCCTATTAGAGCAAAACGAAGGGGTAGTGCCCCAATTACTAAACAAGTTAAATATTATTCCTACCCATTTAGAAGAAAAAACAAGACAAAGTATCGATAAACTGCCACGTATTACGGGATTAGCTGCTCAATTAACCTACTCTCAGCGGATGAGAACAGTGTTGGTAAATGCTCATGATCAAATAGAACCGTTTGGGGATGATTATGTAAGCACAGAGCATTTATTTTTAGCAATTTTAGAGCAGGCACGAGGAGATGCTGAGAAAATCCTCAAAGAAGCTGGAATTAGTCGCGAATCTCTATTTAAGGCTCTTAAGGAGCTTAGAGGTTCACAAAGAGTAACGAGTCAAAATCCAGAGGGCACTTATGCGGCCCTGGAGCAGTATGGCAGAAATCTTGTAACTTTGGCCAGGAAAGGCAAGTTGGATCCTGTCATTGGCAGGGATGAAGAGATCAGAAGAGTAATCCAAATCTTGTCCCGAAGAACCAAGAACAATCCGGTATTAATCGGTGAACCGGGTGTAGGGAAAACTGCTATAGTTGAAGGTCTTGCTCAAAGAATCGTTAGGGGTGATGTTCCTGAAGCTATTAAAAACAAAGAGGTAATATCTCTTGATATGGGAGCTTTAATTGCCGGTGCAAAGTATAGGGGGGAGTTTGAAGAGCGCTTAAAAGCAGTATTGAAAGAAGTACAGGATAGAGAAAACATTATCCTTTTTGTTGATGAATTGCATACCGTCGTTGGTGCTGGGGCTGCCGAAGGCGCGATGGATGCCGGTAATATGCTTAAACCCTTATTGGCTCGCGGGGAGCTTCGGATGGTGGGGGCTACCACCTTAGATGAATATCGTAAACACATCGAAAAAGATGCTGCCCTAGAAAGAAGATTTCAAATAATAATAGTTTCTGCACCAAGTGTCGAAGATACTATTTCTATACTCAGGGGTCTTAAAGAAAGATATGAAACCCATCATGGCATAAGAATAACCGATAGTGCTTTAATCGCAGCAAGTAATCTCTCAGATCGCTATATTAGTGAAAGATTCTTACCTGATAAAGCCATTGATTTGATTGATGAAGCTGCTGCCTGTCTAAGAATGGAGATAACCAGTGAACCACAGGAATTAGATAATATTAAAAGAAGAGTCATGCAATTGGAGATTGAGAGAGAAGCATTAAACAAAGAAAAAGATAATGCTAGCCAGGAGAGACTTGAAAATATCAACAATGAACTAGCAAATCTTAGAGAAAAGCGGATGGTGCTCGAGGCACAACTTCAAGAAGAACGTAAAAAAATAAACGAGATTCAAAGGCTTAAGGAAAAAATAGATCAAACAAGAATCGAGATTGAAAATGCTCAACAGAAGTATGACTATAATAAGGCTGCGGAACTCCAATATGGAGTCTTACCACAGCTTGAGAAAGAACTCAATACCATTGAGAAGGTAATATCAGAACGAAGCAATACCTTATTAAGGCAAGAAGTTACAGAAAATGATATTGCCGAGATAGTAGGCAAATGGACTCATATCCCTGTATTCAAGCTTTTGGAGAGTGAGTCGGCAAAATTGGTCCAAATGGAAGATAATCTTCATCGAAGGGTAATTGGGCAAAACAAGGCAGTGCAAGCTATTGCTGATGCCGTCCGCAGGTCACGTACTGGACTTCAAGATCCGAACCGACCGATAGGCTCATTCTTATTCCTGGGTCCAACTGGAGTTGGGAAAACAGAATTGGCTAAAGCCTTAGCCGAATTTCTCTTTGACAATGAACAAGCATTGATTCGTATTGATATGTCCGAATATATGGAGAAACATGCTGTAGCCCGTTTAATTGGTGCTCCTCCAGGGTATATTGGCTATGATGAAGGAGGGCAACTTACTGAAGCTGTGAGGAGGAAGCCATATTCCGTCATTCTTCTGGATGAGATAGAAAAAGCTCATGGGGATGTGTTTAATATTCTTCTTCAATTGTTGGATGATGGGAGATTAACAGATGGACAGGGGAGAGTCGTTAATTTTAAGAATACCGTTGTAATCCTAACAAGTAATATCGCAGGTCAGGAAATCAGGGAACTGAATGAAAGCCATAGCTCTCCTAAAGCAATTCGTCAAGCAGTCGAGGCTGAATTAAGTAGATATTTCCGGCCTGAATTCCTAAACAGACTCGATGAAGTGATTATTTTCGATCCTTTGCAAAAAGAAGAGATTAAAAAAATTGTGGAAATTCAGCTTGATTTATTAAAGCTAAGACTTAAGGATAGGGATATTACTCTCTCTCTTAGCGAAAATGCCCTTAATAGAATAGTCGAAGAAGGATATGATCCAGTCTTTGGAGCCAGACCACTAAAAAGAATTCTCCAACAACGTATCCAAAATAAACTAGCAAAGATGATCTTACAAGGATCGATTCCTGACGGTTCAAGTATAATTATGGATTGGTCGGATAATGATTATGAATTTAGGGTAATAGCAAATTAAACATAACCAGGTGGGAAAACCCGCCTGGTTATGTTTAACTAATGACTCAGGAAGAGTGTACTCTAGATAGTTGTTTAATCAGATTAGCAGTTTCGATTGCGGTCATAGCATCAAAACCCTTGTTCCCAGCTTTTGTCCCCGCTCTTTCAATGGCCTGTTCAATGGTATCAGTAGTTAATACCCCGAAAATAACAGGGATTCCGGTCTCTAAGCTGACGTTGGCGATACCTTTGCTTACTTCACTGCTAACATAATCAAAGTGGGGGGTAGCCCCTCTAATCACTGCACCAAGACAAATTACAGCGTCAAATTGTTTTTGTACTGCAATTTTTTTAGCGATCAGAGGGATTTCAAATGAGCCGGGGACCCATACTAATTCAATATTGTCCTCATCTACGCCATGTCTTTTTAAGGCATCGATAGCACCGCCGATCAGTTTATTAGTAATAAATTCATTGAATCTACCCGCCACAATAGCAAATTTAAGATTTTCGGCAATTAGTTTTCCTTCCAGTACTTTCAAATCTAACAATCCTTTCATAATAGAATAGAGTATTTTGAAGAATTAATTATCTAACATTACTAAGATAGTGGCCCATTTTAGCTTTTTTAGTAAATAGATACCGCTCGTTTTCAGGTCGAGGGCAAATCTCAACAGGAACTCTCTCCACTACTTGGATACCGTACCCCTCTAATCCTACAATTTTTTTGGGATTATTGGTCATTAGGCGCACTTTGGTAATTCCCAAATCAGCAAGGATTTGAGCTCCAACACCATAATCGCGTAAATCTGGAGGAAATCCCAGGGCAATGTTCGCTTCAACAGTATCTTTGCCTTGTTCTTGAAGCTTGTAAGCTTTTAATTTATTTAAAAGGCCTATGCCACGTCCTTCTTGACGCATATAAAGGAAGACACCTCGACCCTCACGTTCAATTTGCTTTAATGAGGCAGATAATTGGTCTCGGCAATCACATCTTCTGGAGGAAAATACATCTCCGGTTAAGCATTCGGAATGTACTCTTACTAAAGCTGGTTTACCGTCATCTACTACACCTTTTATTAAAGCTAGATGTTCCTTATTGTCAATTTTACTTCTATAACCGATAGCTTTAAAGATTCCGTAATCGGTAGGAAATTCAATACTCTCAGTCATTTCTATCAAATTTTCATTACGTCTCCGGTAACTAATAAGATCCTTAATAGTAATCATTTTAAGTTGATGCTTTTTCTTAAATTCAATTAAGTCAGGTATTCTAGCCATTGTACCATCATCATTCATTATCTCACACAATACTCCAGCAGGCTCTAATCCTGCAAGGCGAGCAAGATCTACTGAACCTTCAGTATGACCGGCTCTTACTAAGACTCCTCCAGCTTTAGCTTGGAGAGGAAAGATATGTCCGGGTTTATGAAGATCGTAGGGTTTACTGTTCTTATTTACCAAAACTTGAATTGTATTGGCTCTCTCATACGCAGATATACCTGTGGTACTGGAAGCAGCGTCGACACTAACTGTAAAGGCTGTACCGTGAGGATCGGTATTATGATAGACCATAAGATCTAAATCCAATTCTTTTAGACGTTCAGGGGTTAGGGGTACACATATTAGACCGCGCCCATAAGTAGCCATAAAATTAATAGCTTCCGGTGTAGCCTTTTCAGCGGCCATAATAAGGTCTCCCTCATTTTCTCTGTCTTCATCATCAACAACGATAATCATTTTTCCGGTTTTGATGTCCTCAAGTGCTTCCTCAATTGTGTTAAAAACGTTTTTCTGATTAAACTGCATCCTAAAAATCACTCCTTTATTTAAATAAAACCATGTTCTGTTAAGAAACTTAAAGATATATCATTTCTTACCGAAGTCTTCTCCGGTTTAAGAAATTTTGCTACATATTTACCAATAATATCCGTTTCTAGATTCACCATAGATCCAATTCCTTTGAAACCAAGAGTTGTATTTTTATGCGTATGGGGAATTAGAGAAACTGAAAAAAAGTCTTGACCAACATCCACCAGAGTTAAGGAGATTCCATCAACTGAAATTGACCCCTTAGGAATTAAATAAAGTGCCAGGTCTTCAGTGGTAGTTATTTGATATACGCTAGCAATCCCGATTTTCCTAATTACGGAGATTTCCCCAATTCCATCAACATGACCGCTAATTAGGTGTCCTCCCAGACGAGTCTGTAATTGTAGAGCCCTTTCTAAGTTTACTTTGGCTTGTGGTATTAATTCTTGTAAATTAGTCTTCTTTAAAGTCTCATACATTATATCTACCGAGAAATATCCTTTGGACATCTCTGTAACGGTCAGACAGACACCATTGACAGCAATGCTGTCGCCAATTTTGGATCCATCCAGCACTTTACTAGCTTCTATAGTTAGTCTAGCTGAATCCTTTAGAGAATTTAACTTTCGGACTGTTCCTAATTCTTCAATAATACCGGTAAACAAAGCCTAATCACATCCAACAATTTATTATTTTTAAGTCCTAATTGACATAGCCTGAAACTTTGTAATTCCCGTCAAGCTCACTTATTTGCACATTATTAACTCCAATAACCTCATCCATTTTAGAAAAACTTAAGCCAGAAAGGGGAGAGGGGCCTGATCCAGCAATTTTAGGAGCAAAAATGAATTCTATTTTATCTATAAGTTTTTTCCTTAACATTTTACCCGCCAAAGTACCACCTCCTTCTAGTAAGACACTGTGCCAGCCCCTGGTTGCGATATCTTCCATAAGATTTGTTAGGGGTACATATCTATCTGTATTATATTGCCATATTTCGATATTCTCTTTCCCCTTTAACAGTTCGACCTTTTCATGATTAGCCGCTTTGGTAGTCACCAGAATACAATGAGAAGAAGAATTAGTAATTACTTGAGCGTCAAGGGGTATGGAAAGACGGCCATCGATTATTATCTTGACGGGATCCCGTCCACCTTCTATGTTGCGACATGTCAATAAAGGATTATCCTTTATTACCGTGTTACTTCCGACCATAATAGTATCGTAAATATTTCTTAAACCGTGTACATAGTGTCTTGCTCCTTCAGAGGTAATCCATTTTGAATCCCCAGATTCCACTGCAGTTTTACCATCGAGTGTTAAAGCACTCTTGTAAAGTATAAAAGGAAGTTTTTTAGTAATAGCTTTAATAAAAAATTCATTTATTTTCATTGCTTTTTCGGCAAGGATACCTATCTCTACAGTGATCCCAGCTTCTTTTAGTTTCTTTATTCCTTGACCACTTACTAGTGGGTTAGGATCCATCATAGCGACAACTACTCGTTTTACTCCGGCTAGTATCAAAGCATCAGCACAGGGGGGGGTCCGACCATGATGAGAACAGGGTTCAAGAGTTACGTAAACATCAGACCCTTTAGCCTCATTTCCAGCTGCTTTTAAGGCCTTGACTTCAGCATGAGGGGTACCGGCTTTGGCATGATAACCTTCTCCTACGATATGCTCATTTCTTACTATTACACAGCCAACAAGTGGGTTAGGGCTAGTTCTTCCAAGAGCTAAAAGAGAAAGTTCTAAGGCTCTTTCCATAAATATCTTATCTTGCGATTTTTTGTCCATATATTATTCTCCTCGTATAATATAAAATGCCCAGATTGCTCTGGGCATAGAAAAGATAAAATAATAAAATCATTATGATGTATCCTAAAGAAACACCATAAACAGCTCTTTCCATCCAGACTATTACTGTCGGCTTCGTAATCTCAACGAATCTGCCAGAAGGCTCGCGGGCTTTACCGCCGGTAAGGAATTACACCTATCCCCAGAGTTTAATAAATATAAAATTTGTTCAATAATTATCATACTTCATGCTACAAAATAATGCAATTATAATTATCCTTTTATCCTATGGTTATTTATCTTTAATAGCAGTAAAATCTTGCTTTAATAAACCTAAGAGAATTCCATCATAATATTCCCCATGAATATAATATGATTCACGGAGTTTACCCTCAATAATAAATCCAAGTTTCCGATAACAGGCTATTGCCCTAAGATTATTTTGCCAGGTTTCTGCTGTTAATCTTCGAAAATTCCATTGGTTAAATAAGTATTTAATAAAAATAGTTAAAGAATCTAAGCCATAACCTTTTCCCCAATAGTCTTTAAGACCTATTCCAATATATAATCTGGCTGATCTTGCAGGAATATTCACCTGATCAAAACCTATAGTGCCTATTAAGTTTCCTTTTTGATCAGTTATTGCATACCGATTTTCATCTTCTTCGTACATTTTTCTTTCTATATCTTCCCGACGCAAGAAGTGAACCAGGGGCCAATTACCACTTACCCAGTAAGAGAAGTCATGTTCATTGTACCATTCATATAGATTTTCAAGGTCGTTGATTTCCAGTGGACGTATTTGGGCTAAATCTCCATTCAACATAAATATCCCCTTAAAGAAATGATATTTTTAAAGTTAATCTATTTTTAATTAGAATAGCTAACACACTAGAATTCTCCTATGTACTATTGCCTAAAATAACAGGTTAAACTAAAAAGGTTTAAGCACTCTTCTGCCTAAAATATTTAGGATCTTAGACAAAAAAACTAAGTGCTCACGTCCAGAGTGCTTAGTTAGTTAAAAGAGCTAATACTTATTTTCAATGGTCGGGGCGACAGGACTTGAACCTGCGGCCTCTTGGTCCCGAACCAAGCACGCTACCAAACTGCGCTACGCCCCGTTATTAACACATAAAATCATAACAAACCGTCAAATTTATGTCAAGTAAATATCCATAGCCACTAAATATCTCAGCCTTAATAATAGGCCCTCGAATGTCCTTGATTGCTCTTATTAAAGGCCAATGGTTCTTGCAAACGAATTCAGTCCTTAGAACTATATCGAAATTTAAGCAAAATTAACCTAGAAATCATTAAAAAGAATAGCAATGATACAATTTAGTTTAAAAATTGTGCCAAATTATATAAAAGTTTATCTTTAAAGTAGGAAATATTAAGAGAATGTCGAAAGAGATAGTTGGTATAGTATATTAGGTTAATTATATATCACAGGAGTTAGTATATGGATCATTTAACCAATGTTTTCGAAGCTACCCTTAGGGCTGTAGAAGGTGGAAAAGAAGAAATATTTACTATTTATGAAATAACAAGATCTGAGATCCAAAGACTAAAGAAAGAATTAGAGTTCTTATGTTTAGAAATAACAGAAACAATTAATAAAGTTGATAAACAACAAGGGCAAGAAAAACGTTTAAGGCAAAAATTAATGGAGGTTAATAGAAACTTCGAAAAATACAGCGAGAGACAGATGCTCGATATTTATACTGAAGCTAAAGATGCTCAAGTTGAATTGCGACTACTCCAAGCTAAAGAAATTCAACTTCGAACTAGAAGGGACGAGATTGAGAGATCTTTGAAAAACTTGGATGGCACAGTTCAAAGGGCAGAAAATCTTTTGAATCAGGTCGGCCTTGCAATTCGTTTATTAAAAGAAGGTATAACTGAAATTTCTCAGTTATATAGTAATGACCAGAGGAAAGAATTAGCTTTTCGGATAATTAAAGCTCAAGAAGAAGAAAGGAGAAGGGTTGCCAGAGAAGTTCATGATGGACCTGCCCAAAGCCTTGCAAACATCGTTCTTCGATTGGAGATAGCTGAGAAGCTTTTGATAATAGATCATGAAAAAGTAAAAAAAGAATTACATGAATTGAATAGTCTAGTGAGAGAAAACCTTAAAGATATCCGAAGGATAATCTTTGATCTTAGGCCTATCCCCCTAGATTGCACCGGAATAGTTGGAACTATAAAGAATTATATTAATAATTATGAAAGAACGTATGGGATAGGGTGCCAGTTAATGATCGATGGTACAGAAAAACCCCTTAATTCGTCAATTGAGGTTGCTCTGTTTAGACTTGTGCAAGAAGGAATGACAAATGTAGCAAAACATGCTGATTCTTCTAAATGTGAAGTATATCTTCAGTTTTTGGATGATTGGATAATGGGGCAAATAATCGACTATGGAAAAGGTTTCAATACTAAGGAAGTATTAGATAATCCGGGAGAACATTTTGGACTAATTGGAATGAATGAACGTATTGAAATGTTTTCGGGGAAATTTTCTATAAGATCGGTTCTAGGAAAAGGAACTATATTTGAGTTTGGACTTCCAACTTTGAATAAAGGAGGGCTGGCTAATGATTAGAGTAGTAATTGCAGATGATCATCCCCTTTTGAGGGAAGGATTAAGAAGAATATTGGAATTTGAAGAAGGGATTGAAGTAATTGCTGAAGTGGGTGATGGACAGGGTGCAATCAATATAGCAAGAAGCAGCCTTTTTGATATATTGTTGATGGATCTTAATATGCCGGGCGTTAATGGTCTAGAAGCTTGTCGTGTAATTCGAAGAGAGCGACCGGAAATTGGAATCTTGGTTTTGACTGTAGATGATTCGGATGAAAAAATTTTTCAAGTCTTACAACTTGGCGTTGCTGGATATCTTTTAAAAGATGTAATCCCCAAAACTTTAGTCGATTCTATTCGAAAGGTATATATAGGGGAACCAATCCTGGCCCCAACAGTTACAGAAAAACTTCTTGGTCAGCTAAAAAGTTCTAGTGCTCCCAAAAATAATTTCGGATTAAGCAATAGGGAAATGGAAATACTTACATATGTTGTCAAAGGCTTTTCTAATAGGGAAATAGGAATTTCTTTATTTATCAGCGAAAAAACCGTGAAAAACCATTTGTCAAATATTTTCAGAAAGCTTGAGGTCGAAGACCGAACACAAGCTGCTCTAAAAGCCGTAAAGTTAAAATTAGTACAATTAGATTAAAAAGATGTATAATATAGAAAAGGAGGAGAGGCATGAAAATATTTTTCTATGGTGCAAGTAAAACAGTAACAGGTTCATCATTTTTGGTTGAAACATCTGATTTAAGATTATTGATAGATTGCGGTATGTTTCAGGGTTCTAAAATTATTAAGGAACTTAATTATGGTGATTTCCCTTATGATCCGAAGACAATTGATTCGGTAATCTTAACCCACGCTCACATTGATCATTCCGGACTACTACCTAAGTTAATAACTAACGGCTATAGCGGACCGATCTATGCTACACCTGAAACAATAGAGTTTTGTTCTATTATGCTTCCCGACAGCGGTTATATCCAGGAAATGGAAATCGAGAGAAAAAACCGTAAACGTACAAGAGCAGATCTTCCTTTATTAAAACCAATTTATACAGCTAAAGATGGGCTCAATGCATTAAAATCGTTTATTCCTTTGAAATATTGCCAAAGTATCGAACTTTCCAAAACAGTATCCGTACAATTATTTGATGCCGGTCATATTCTTGGGTCTGCATTTGTAGTCCTTACTATCACTGAAGGAGAAAGCACACAAAAAATAGTCTTTTCTGGAGATATCGGGACTACTAATCAGCCTTACATCGAAGATCCTACCTTAATCGAAGAAGCAGATCTAATAATAATGGAAACAACTTATGGTAATAGAATTCACGAAAATAAAGTAAACCGTTTAGAAATACTTGCGGATGTAATCAATGCAGCACATGCTAAAGGCGGAAATATTATAATTCCGGCATTTGCTATTGAACGTACTCAGGACATACTTTATTATTTACAGCAGCTTCAAATTGAGCAAAAAATTCCTAAACTTCCTGTTTATATTGATAGCCCTTTAGCCATTGCTGCAACCAAGGTTTTCCAAAAAAATACCACTAATTTTGATGAGGAAAGCACTGCTTTAATCGAAAATGGAAACAATCCTTTAACAATGGAGAATCTTAATTTTAGTGAAACAACAGAAGAATCGATCCGCTTAAATTCTATTACCCAAGGTGCCATAATTATTTCCGCAAGTGGTATGGCTGACGCCGGAAGAATTAAACATCATTTAAAACATAATTTATGGCGTTCTAATGCCACCATCGTCTTTGTCGGTTATCAGGCAGAGGGTACCCTTGGTAGAAGGCTAATTGATGGAACAAAAGAAGTAACTATTCATGGCGAAAACATTTCGGTAAATGCCAGTATTACTCAACTACCTAGTTTCTCAGCCCACGCGGATCAAACTGAGCTTTTGGAATGGGTTATGAAGACTGGAAAACATGCCAAAGGTATTATTCTGGTACACGGCGAGGAAAACTCGGCTCAAGGTTTTTCTATTTTACTTGAACAACACTTAGCCAAAAAACCAATTGTTCCTGATTTAGGAGAATGCATATCCTATTTTGATAATGAAATCATACAAATTAAACCCGAAAAACCATGGATTCAAGCTTTGGAAGAGAAGCTGCTTTCAGCGACAAAAATTAAAGATAGGGACAATAATCTCAAATCTTCAGAAACTAAATATACCAGTAGAAAATTCTCCCGCCCCAAAAAAGTTCTTCAATCTGAAGTTAACCACTCCTATTATAAATTAAAGAAAAATCTTAAGCTTTTTGTTGATAACGCAAAAAAGGAAAGGGATTATTCCTTTATAATTGAAACATTAAATCAAATTTCTCAAATCTTAACGGAATCGAAGAATAAACATCGGCTCTAAATCCAAGCATACTCCGATGTTTGACGTTTTATTCCAGAAATAAAGCGCATAATCTCTTCGCGTCTTTTCACAGCTATTCGCCTGCCAGTTTTAGAATATACTTTTTTGGGCAATGCCTCAGCAAATGTTTGAATCCTTAATAAGGCATCCTCCGGATTGGAGATCAATTCATCGTGCCCAACAAGGCTAAATAGTTTCATCAAACCTATGTTGCCAAGATTATCTAGAATATTAGAATCTCTTATATAGACTGCTTCGTCGCTATTCCCGGGTTCAGAATAGTACATGTGAAATTCAATAGCTTCAAGAATTTTTGATAATCTATTTTGTTCCAGACGATAATTTTTAAGTAAATTCATGGCTATGCCTTTTGATCTAAGAGCATGATCCACATTTGATAAGGCATACATGGGGTATTTTCCAGTATCATGAAGCATTGCTGAAACATAAAGGATTTCATCATCAAGGGTTAAGGACTGTGATAATTCCTTGGCAAGATGATAAACCCTCTGACAATGCTTCCAGCCAAGGGCCGGATGAGCACCTGATTTATTTAAGATATTATAGAGATCCTTTGCTAAGTCCATAATTTGCACCGCCTTTCATTCTACTATTACGCCAATTAAACAAAAAACTCCTTCCATATAAAGGTAAATTTTTTCGTCATAAATTATTTATTTATTGTGAGAATATATAAAATTCTCTTTTATCGCATAGATATCTAATATAATATCTCTTATAATAAAAAAACTTTTTCAATTTTTACATCGAGGTGGTTTTGTTTGTCTAAAAATAAAGTATATGAGGGCTTTTTACAAGCTCTTTTCTTTTCAGGTTCTGTATCAATACCGCGTTTTCTACTGGATCATTATTCTTATCTTGGGATGACGGATCGAGAAATGATGATGGTCATACATATCATGACCGAAATTAGTGCTAAAAATGATGATATAGATCAACAAATAATGAAAAAAATGGGGATCACATCTCTAGAATTTAAAAATATTATTGAAAATCTCCATGCAAAAGGTTTAATTTCTGTTAAGCAAAAATCGAAGCGGAAATTAATCAAAAACACCCCCTTATATGACTTTGGTGGTTTAATCGACCAATTATTTGAATTATGGGGGATTAATCAATTTAAAGAAATGGAGGCTTCGGAAAATCAAGAATATCAAAAATGGACAGCTAATAGCACCAATCCTTTTTTGTCTAAGTTGATAGGAGTTTTTGAACAGGAATTAGGTAGACCTTTAACAGGATTTGAATGTGAACATATTGAAAAATGGCTTCTTGCTTCCTACAGTGAAGAGCTAATAGTAGAAGCTTTAAGAAGAGGAGTTAGTGCTGGGATTAGAAGTTTTCGTTATCTTGATTCCATATTAAGAGAATGGGAGAAAAAAGGGATTCAGACCCGTTTGGAGGTAGAAGCTGAAGATCAAAATTTTCAGGCCAGACAAGGGAAAAAAAGAGAAAGACAACCTAAACCGCAAAAAAGCTCTAGAAATAAATATGATGATATTTATCTTTAGAGATTATATTTTAAAGGAGAGATTTTTCCTTGAAAAGTTCAGAAAAAATTATCGATAAAGTATTAACTAACTTTGTGAATGATAAGAAGGATCAGCATTTTAACCCCATTGTTGTTAAAGTTAAAGACCAGGTATGTCCAATTTGTGATGATAGGGGAATAGTTCTACGTGGTGATGTAGCTATTCCATGTTCTTGTATGGAACAAAAAAGAATTGAGAACAATTTTAAATATGCTCGTTTATCAAGAGATCTGATTAATTGCCGCTTTGAGAATTTCAATCTTGAATATTATAGTCTTTCTTCGGCAAATGCTGATGAACATTATAATAATGCTCAAAAGGCCCTCAAAGCATCTCAGGAATTCACAGATAATGTTATTGATAATCCTCATGAGGTTGGATTGCTATTCACGGGTCCAGTCGGAAGTGGAAAATCTTTTTTAGCAGCTTCGATAGCTAATGTTTTAATTGAAAAACAATGTAGAATATTATTCCTGATTGTTCCTGATTTATTAGATGAATTGAGAGCTACTTATTCCAATAAAAAAGAAACCACAGAATTTGATTTACTTGATATTGCGAGGACTGTACCAATATTAATTTTGGATGATCTTGGAGCTCATAATTATACCGAATGGTCTCGCAATAGGATTTATTCAATCCTCAATTATCGTATGAACGAACAGCTTCCCACAATAATAACAACGAACCTAGATTTTGATGATATTGAACAATATTTAGGCGAAAGAACTTGCTCAAGGCTTCTTCAAATGTGCAGAATTTTTCGTTTAACAACCCAACAGGATATTCGTATGCAAAAGTATATTGAACGTGAAAAAATTAAGTAAATAAATCAAAATTCCAAGAAAAAAGGAAAAAGATTTTATACGAACCTATGCATGTCCGAGAAAAAGGCTGCATAGGTTTCTTAATAGAAAATTGTATTTAGGGAGGTGTTTTAGTCTTGGCAAAATTCATCACTGTTAAAAGAAAATATTTATTCTATGGTGGATTAGTTCTTGCAATTACTTTCTTAAGTCTATTAGGTCTTAATTTATTGGGCGATTCAGAAGCTAGCTCATCCCCTAGCCAAGTCGAACCGGAAATGAAAATCCTAAGTATTGAGTTCCAGCCACAGATTGTAATACGGGATCTATCATATGGGGGTGAAGTTTTCAAGGGTATCCAAACCATGCCAAAAACTAATTATAAGATCTCAGCCATTGTCCAAAATGTGACCGAAAAAACTATGAGCAATGTTCCTATTAAATTGATA
>CALBJS010000112.1 GCA_937892995.1 uncultured Peptococcaceae bacterium
GGCGTAGTACTAACGATTATGTATTATTTATGTTGCCGGCCCTTATTTTATCTTTAGGGTTATTATATGTTTTCCGTCACCAGATTAATGTCTTGGCGGCGGGTGAAGATACTGCCCAGACTATGGGTGTTAATGTGCCGTTAATTAAGCTGCTGGTGGTAGCAAGTTCAACCCTTATGACGGTGCTTGCTGTTAGCATCTGTGGCATTATTGGCTGGGTTGGCATGGTTGTTCCGCATATTGCCCGTATTTTTACAGGCTCCAGTTATCCCAAGCTTATTGCAGCATCATTTGTGATCGGCGGTAGTTTTTTACTAATAATTGATAACATTATTCGCGGTATCGAAGGCGTAGAACTACCCCTGGGAGTGTTAACGGCCCTAGTAGGTACTCCGGTATTTGTTATCTTGCTTTCCAGAGTAAAACAGAGGTGGTCATAGTGTTAGAAGTCAAAGGATTAAGTTTTTATTACAATCCGGAAAGACAGATCTTAAAAAACATTAATTTGGAACTGAAAAACCATGACATACTTTGTCTCCTGGGACCGAATGGTTCAGGCAAAACAACACTTTTACGCTGTCTGCTTATGCTTAATAAAATGAAAAAAGGTAGTATCACCCTTGATGGCCGGGACTTTACTAAGGTTTCTGTAAAGAACAGGGCACAGTACATGGCTTATGTACCCCAGGCAATTAATATGGCTTTCCCTTACAAGGCATTTGAAATTGTGCTTATGGGCAGGGTAGCTCATTTGGCTACAGGAAGTAGGCCTAAAAAAAAGGATAAGCAAATAGCACTGGGGGCTATGAAAAGATTAGGAATAGAACATCTCGCCCATTACTCTTTCAACGAAATGAGCGGGGGCGAAAGGCAAATGGTATTGGTAGCCAGAGCACTTGCCCAGCAAGCTCGTATTCTGGTTATGGATGAACCCACTGCAAATTTGGATTATGGTAATCAGGTGAAAATACTTAAGGTCATTAAACATTTAGCAGAGGATGGCTACTCCATATTAATGACCTCACATTTTCCGGATCATGCTTTTCTGGCTTGTAACAAGACGGCACTTATGAGAGACGGGGTAATCCTAGCCCAGGGAACGCCGGAGGATATTGTTACTACCGAGAGTCTTACATATTTGTATAATACTCCGGTTTGTGTGACCCAGGCCCAGCTTTGCCCTTGTGACGACACTGCTCAGGTCTGTATTCCGCTTATGCAGTAGCAGGCGGAGTTAATATATAGTTCCAGTTTAAAAAAATAGGAGGGAAAGGAAAATGGGTTTTAGACTTAAAAATACTGCTAAGTTAATGATTGTCATCTTCTTAGCGGTAAGTTTAGTAGCCTGCGGGCAAAATACCCAGCCTGCATCTGCACCGGATAAGGGCTCCCAACCGGCGGAGCGTACTGTAGTGGATATGGCCGGTCGGACAGTAACTTTGCCGGCAGAGATCAAATCGATTGCGACCTTTGGGGCGGTCGGTGTAATCAATACTTTTGTGGAGTTAATGGGTGAGGGAAGTAAAATTTGCAATGAAATGCCTGCCAGGTTTACAAAAACGAATCAGTGGAAGTACCAGTATGAATTTGCCCCGCAGCTCAAGGAAAAACCGCTTTTTCAAGACCCAAGCGATGAGATTCTTATGGAAGTCGTGTTAAAAAATAAACCGGATCTCTGTATAGCTATGGATAAGACCATTGTCGATAATCTGGAAAAACAGGGTCTGAATGTAATTTATTTATCCTGGTCTCAACTTGAAGACGTTAAAACCTGTATTACTTTATTGGGTGATGCCCTAAATAAGCAAGATGTTGCCGCAGACTATATTCAATACTTTGACGGAATGGTCGCCAAAGCACAAGATCTGACTAAGGATCTTACTAAGGAACAGAGAAAGAAAGTTCTCTACGGCAGTGTTACGGAGCTGACTCAGCCCCATGTTATCGCCGAATGGTGGATTACTCAGGCCGGCGGCAACAGTGTAACTGATGACGGAAGAACTGCTAACAGACTTGTTTACACTTTGGAAGATCTCTTGGCCTGGAATCCGGAAGTAATTATTCTGTCCAATATGAGTAAGAAGGAGGAGGTTTTGGCAGATAAACGAATTGCGGAGGTTTCTGCCGTTAAAAATAACGAAATATACGGAACTCCGACCGTGGCTCATGTCTGGGGCAACCGTACCGTTGAACAACCGCTGACTATTATGTGGACGATCAATAAGCTTTATCCCGAGATTGTGAGCGATGAAATGATAGCTGAGGAAATCCATTATTTCTATAATCATTTTTTCCATTATGATCTTAGTGAGGAGCAAATAGCAGAGATTATTGGTTAAGTCTGAATAGCAAGAAAAGAGCAGATAAGCCACAGCTTGATGCTGGGGTTATCTGCCTTTTAATGAAGGAATGAAAAGAACTCATGTCTAAACGGCCGCTGACGATTTTCCCTGCCCGACGCATGTTGGGTGTTATCAATTTACTCATGACCGTACCCGAAAACCATGTGCTTTTTATCGGATCTCCAGTTTGTGCCCGTCATGATATGACTATGGGACTTTATGAGTATTGGCGAAACATCTCCTTTTTAACTTTGAATGAGCTGGAACTTATTCGGGGAGATTTTGACCAGATAATTGATAAGGCTATAACCCGAATATTAAATAAAGCACGACCTAAGCCCCAAGCCATAACTTTATACACGGGGTGCCCAATGCAATTTATGGCGGCAGATTTTGATTCCCTGCTCCAAAATCTTGAAGAGAAACATGGCATTTATTTTGGGCATTTTAGGATGAATCGAATGAAAACCAGTGGCAGGCAGATATTTCCGCAACTATTTAAAAGCCTTTTTAGTTATCTGCGTTTAAAAGAAAAAAAGCCTACGATTAATTTATTGGGCTCCACAGCAAGGCTGGAACCAGAAAATGAGCTGGAAAAATGCCTGGCTCAGGCGAGTATTGAGCAAGTTTTGACTCTCAAAGCCATGGAGGACTTCCGCTCTTTTACGGAGATGGGTGCCTCCAGAGCGAATATTATTTTGCATGCCAATTACCTTTTAGCGGCTCGTGACATGGAAAAGCGCTTGGGTATTCCGTGGATATACTTGCCTGTAGTTTATGATCCGGAGCAAATTGAAAAGCAATATGCGGAGATTGGAAATCTTTTAGGTTGTGATTTGGATATCGCGGGCTCTAAGCAGAATGCCTTAGATTCGATTGAAAAAACTAAGGCCTTAGTAGGCGACACTCCTCTTGTCTTTGACGTTATCGGTATTCACAAGCCTTTTTCCATGCTTGTTGCCTTGGTAAAAATGGGGTTTAAGGTTACAGGGTTCAAGCATGCTCCTTATGATGCTTATTGTGATCAGTCGCAAACAGAAGCCTTGGAATGGCTGAAACTATCTTCCAAGGTTGATACCGAACATAATGAGCGTCTGGAATTTAGCTATGAACGCCTTAGGCCTGCTCAAATGAAGAATAACAGTTTTGAGGGTGCCTATTTTGGGTTTGCAGCTGTCGAGCATTTAATGCATTGTATAAGGGAGGCCTACCATAAAAATGAGTAAGCTTTGGCTGAAGTTAACGCCATTTGCTCCCGATAGTTCGGGTGCACTTTCGATTCTCTACGGTCTAAAGGCCTTGGCTGTTTCTTATGATCCGCAAGGCTGTTTAAATAATTATAGGCATAATGATGAGCCGCGTTGGCGTATTCAAAAGCAACCTTTTTACAGTGCCGTACTGGCGGAAAGAGAGATTGTTCTGGGTAAGGAAGCATTGCTTATTAAGCAATGTTGTGAGCTTCTGGAAAAAGAAAAGCCGGCACTTTTTGCTCTGCTCGGAGGTCCTATTGCTATGCTGATAGGCAGCGACTTAGAGGCCCTATGTCAAGAGATTCAACAGCAAACCGGGGTGCCTTCGATTGGGATAGGAACAACCGGCCAGAAATTTTACGATGTAGGTGCATCCATGGCTATGCTTGCTCTAGGTAAAATGTTAATAGAGCCTGCCAGCTCCGTTAGGGAAAAGACGGTCAACATTGTGGGTGCTACTATTTTTGAGTTCCCAAACGCTGATAGTTTAAAAGATCTGACAGACTATGTTGAAAGGCAGGGCTTGAAAGTGCTCTCAGTCTGGGGTATTTCTTCACCGATTGAAGTGTTGCGAAAAGCGGCAAGTGCCCAGCTTAATCTAGTGGTTTCTGTAAGCGGATTTGCCTTAGCAAAGTGGATGCAAGGGGTCTTGGGGATACCCTATGTTATTTTTGCTCCTATAGGCGAGTCGGCTCAAAAGGATTTTTTTATCCGGACAGAGATTGAAAATAGTAACAATGCTGATTGCCTGGGTATTGCCGATAGACCAAGGGTGCTGATTGTTGGCGAACAAATTATGGCCAACGGTCTTAGACATTGTTTGGAACGAGAATTTCAAATTAATAATGTTCAGGTTGCCGGTTTTTTTATGATGGAGAAGGATATCTTGAGAACAGGTGATAAACAGTTGTATTGCGAAGCGGACTTGGAGGATCTGCTCGAAGAAAATAAGTATGATATTGTAATTGGTGATCCACTGCTCCAAAGATTAGTGTCGGAAGAAAGCCTGCTTGAATTTTGGAGTTTGCCCCAGCCGGCAATTTCAGGCCAGTTCTTTTTAAGGGAACGGAGTAGCCTTATTGGGGAGAGGGCCAGTGAATGGATAAAAGGACAAATGGGGAAAGTGAAAAAACAATGAGGAAAATCGCTATCTATGGCAAGGGTGGAATAGGAAAATCAACAACAGTTTCTAATTTAGCCGTTGTCCTTTCACTAAGGGGCTCTAAGGTTATGGTTATAGGCTGTGATCCAAAAGCCGACTCAACTAAACTGCTTTTAGGCGGGAAACGGATTAAAACCGTTTTGCAAGCCCTTGAAGAAAAGGAAGATGAACTTACGCTTGAAGATATTGTCTACGAAGGCTATCATGGCGTTTTGTGCGTTGAATCAGGGGGACCAACACCTGGACTGGGCTGTGCCGGACGTGGCGTTGTGACGGCACTTGAACATTTAGAAGGGCTGAATGCTTACGAAGTCTATCGGCCTGATATTGTCTTCTATGATGTACTTGGTGATGTTGTATGTGGCGGGTTTACTATGCCAATTCGGAAGGGCTTTGCCAAGGAGGTTTATGTTATTAGCTCAGCCGAGATGATGGCCCTTTATGCTGCGGACAATATCGCCCAGGCCATTAGAAATTTTGGCAGCCGTGGTTACGCCAAGCTTAGTGGCCTGATACATATTTCCAGAAATATTGACAATGAGGATGAAATCGTCGCTAGAGCAGCTAGGGAAATAGGTACTCAGGTCATAGGTAAATTATCACGCAGTAAAACCGTTCAGGATGCCGATCAACAGCAGAAGACAGTGCATGAGTTGTTCCCTGATAGCCAAATAGTGAAGGAATATCAGGCAATTGCCTCTGCTTTGTTAAAATCTTAAATCCTCAAGACTTTAAGCTTGATAATATTTGCTTATAAAGATAATAACGATAATCAAGAAAGCAAAGATGTATTGTAGCCGGCCAGGCGAGTACATTATGAGTTTATAATTTATGTTAGTTTATGCTTAGTATTGACTGTCTCGAGAAAGTAATATATACTAAAATTGCCAATCCGGATTTGTTTATGTTAGTCTATGTTAGTTATAATTATGGATCTGGTAAGAATTAAATAATCTCCGAGCCGTTTTTCCTAAAGATACTTCATAAGGGTATCAACGGAAAA